>JAGXSG010000014.1 GCA_018333995.1 Clostridiales bacterium
GAGTCCTGACTGCGGTGTACCCATTCAACTCAACCCATTCCGGTGTCCCGAATGCGGGACCGCGAGTGTAGACGTCACCGTACCCCTGAGGTATGGCCGCAACGATCTCCTCCCTCGTAAGGGGCGCTGAGCCTGTCTCCGAGCCTCCGGTGCCCAGTCCGATCGCAACCGCCGCGCCCACGAGGATCGCGGCCGCAACTCCAGCCACCACCCATTTCCACATCGATGCGTTCATGTCGATCCACCCCAATCGAAACCGATTACGGCGTCGCGATCACCCGGAAGTCGCGCTTGCCGCTGTACCATGAGCCCCAATGTCCATAGAACCCGGGATCACCGTACGGTTCCGGTGGCTGCCGACATGCTCGTCCAGCACGCTCAGTCGTCAGCAGGCACGCGGAGCCCGTCTGAGAGCGCACGCAACGCCGCGCCGCGGTGGCTGATCGCGTTCTTAGCGTGCGTGGCGAGCTCTGACATCGTCTTTCCTGGCACTTCATCGGGCCAGAAGAGCGGGTCGTAGCCGAAGCCCTTCGCACCACGCGGCTCGGCGCCGATGGTGCCCTCGCACGCGCCTTCTGCGACGACCTCGGCGCCATCCGCTGTCACGAACACAACTACGCAGCGGAATCGCGCCTGACGCCGTACACGCGGCGTATCACCGAGCGCGACGAGCAGGCGGGCGTTGTTCTCGGCGTCGGTGGCACACGGACCGGCGTAGTAGCGAGAGTGCACGCCGGGCTCCCCGTCGAGCGCGTCAACTTCGAGGCCGGAGTCATCGGCGAGTGCGGGCAGCCCGAATAGCCCGTGGGCCGCCAACGCTTTGATACGCGCGTTCTCAAGAAAGGTCGAGCCACTTTCCTCGGGCTCGGGCCATTCGCCGAGCTCGCCTGCGGCCACGAACTCCCAGCCGGTGAACGCGAGCGCGCCACGAATCTCTTCGACCTTGTGTGCGTTGCCGGTCGCGACCACCACGCGCCCCCCGGGCGGCATGAGCGCGGGGGCTAGCGTGACGTGCGTCTCAGAGCTCGGCGACATCGGCGTCCTCCGCGACGACCTTGCGCTGGAAGTCGATGAGCCTCTCGCACCCTGCGACCCCAAGGTCGAGGAGTTCGTCCAAGCGCGCACGACCGAACGGTGTGCGCTCGCCGGTACCCTGCACCTCGATGAAGCGGCCGCGGCCGTCCATGACGACGTTCATGTCGATCTCTGCGATGGAGTCCTCGGCGTAGTCGAGGTCGAGCATGGTCACACCGTCAACCATCCCCACACTCGTCGCCGCGACAAAGTCGATGAGCGGCACCTCCGGGATGCGTCCCGCGTTGCGCCAGGTGGCAAGCGCGTCGTGCAGCGCGAGGTAGGCGCCGGTCACCGCGGCGGTTCGCGTGCCGCCGTCTGCCTGAATGACGTCGCAGTCGACGTTCACCGTCACCTCCCCGCCCATCGCGCCCATGTCGACGACGGTGCGGAGCGACCGACCGATGAGCCGCTGGATCTCGTGGGTACGACCTTTGAGTCCGCCGCCGGTCGACTCGCGGCGCGAGCGTGTGTGAGTCGATGCGGGAAGGAGCGCGTACTCGGCGGTCACCCATCCCTTGCCGCTCCCGCGACGCCACTGTGCGACACCCTCAACGACACTCGCGGCGCACAGCACCTTCGTGTCGCCGAACTCGAGCATGCAGCTGCCGTGGGCATGCTTAAGGTAGCGGCGCGTCACGCGCACCGGGCGCAACTCTCCGGGCGCGCGTCCGTCGGCTCTGGTCATAAGGTGCGTTCCTCTCTCGCTGGCCCTTTCGGGCCGATCTCGAAGACATCGAACTCGCGTGCGACGACCACGCGTCCTCCAAAGGTCTCATGCGCGTCGTCTGCCATACGTTCACGATCGTTGGTGGGCCACACGTGCGTGAGGACAAGCGTGTGGACGCCTGCCTCACGCGCAAGCGCGCCTGCTTCCGAAGCGGTCATGTGCGGCGCTATCCCGGCATACTCCTCCGGAAGTGTCGCCTCGGCAAGAAGTACATCAGCATCCGTAGCGGCTTCGAGCGCGCGAGGGCCGTACGCGGTGTCGGCCGTGTAGCACAGCGCCGCGGTGCCATCGGTGACGCGAAACGCGAAGGAGTGGTCAGTGTGATCGACCAAGCGCGGTTCTATGGTGAACGGGCCGACGCTCACCGGAACACGATCGGCGAGCGCGTGCGGATTGAATGCGGCAGCGAACTCAATCACGCCTCGGTCCGACAGTAAACACGTCATGCGCTCAAAGAGCCCGTCGGGAAGGTATACCTCCAGTGGCGCGGCCGGACCCTGCGGTGCGTAACGCAAGAGCGCCTGCAGCGAATAGATGTCGAGGAAGTGGTCGGGGTGCGAATGGCTCACAAACACCCCGCGCAGCGCGAGCGGATCGACGACGCTCACAAGGTGCGCGAGAACCCCGTTTCCGCAATCGAGCAGCACCGCTGTGCCATCGTGTTCGACAAGGTAGCCGGAGCACGCTTGGCCCGCCGCCGCGTACGAAGCCGATGAGCCGAGAACCGTGAGCCTCACGCAGACCCTCCGATCACAGCTGATCGATCAAGTGGCGCGCCGCGCTTAGCGGAGAGCGACAAACTTAGGTGTTCCACCGCGACATGCCCGACAGATCCGAGCGGTTCGCGCAACACCCGTGACCCCAGCCGTGAGAACTCATCGGCGTCCCCGGTGGTCGCGAACGTGTGCACGAGCGGGAGGTCCGTCCGCGCTGCGAGCTGCCCACGGAGCCGCAGTGTCTCTGCGACCTCGCGCGCGGTCTCCTCGGCGGATGAGATTAGCCGCACGTTTGACCCGAGGACCTGCTGGATCGATGTCCCAAGCAGAGGGAAATGCGTGCAACCGAGGATGAGAGTGTCGATGCCTGAGCGCTTGAGCGGATCGAGATAGTCGCGTGCTATCTCGTAGAACGTGGGCCGAATGAACACGTCGGAAGACTCGGCGAGCCACGACTCCAGCGTGCCAGGTCCCATGCGCAGCCCCGCCTCGACCACGTCGACAAAGCGCGGTGTCGCTACCGAGAAGGTGGTCACTCCCGCGTCGATCGAGCGCACGGCCTCGCTGTACGCGCCCGAGTCGATCGTACCTGTCGTGCCGATCACGCCGATGCGCCGGTTGGCGCTTGCGCGTACCGCCGCTCGTGCGCCCGGCTCGACCACGCCAACGACCGGCACGTCGAAAGTCCTCTGCGCAAGGGCGAGCCCTGCCGCTGTAGCTGTGTTACACGCAATGACGATCAGCTTGACCGGCCGGGACTCAAGCCACGTGCCAATCTCTAGGACGAAACGCCTTACCTCAGCAAGGTCACGGGGACCGTACGGACACCGTGCGGTATCTCCCAGGTAGACGATGCGTTCACTGGGAAGCGCGCGCATGATCTCGCGAACGACGGTCAGGCCGCCAAGTCCGGAGTCGAAGATACCGATGGGGAGCTGCTCCATGCGCACAGTATACAGCCCCGCCCGTCGTCGAAACCGCACGCGATCACGCGATCACGCCGTCGACACGAGCTCCACGATGCGCGCACCAATCTCGTGGACGGGAAGGACGGTATCGACTGCACCCATCTCAGCGGCGGCCCTCGGCATGCCGTACACGGTCGATGTCGCCTCATCCTGGGCCAGTGTCGCCGCGCCCCTGTCGCGCATCGCCTTCAGTCCGATGGCGCCGTCAGCACCCATCCCGGTTAGCAGCACCCCCACCGCCGCGGAACCGAATGATCTGGCTACGGACTCGAATAACGTGTCAGCCGAAGGGATGTAGAGCTGGCCGACGGAAGGGGCCTTGAAACGCGCGGTGAGCCCATCGGCGACCAGGTTGCGGCCGGTCGGCGCGAAATACGCCTTGCCTGGCAGGAGCGGCTCGCCATCCGCGGCGGCGGCCACCTTTATCATGCATCCCGCATCGAGCCACGACACGAGTCCGGGGATGAAGCCGTCCGCGATGTGCTGGGCGACGACCACCGGCACAGGAAGGTCGGGGCCTAGGCGCCCAAGCACGCTGAGTAACGCGGATGGCCCTCCTGTAGACGAACCGATAGCGACGATCTGGCGCTGCGCCATGGTCTTCTCGGCAGTCCCGCCCGCGAGCATCGAGGCGGTCCGCCCATCGCGTTTGCCCTTGATGTGCGTGATGACCCGGATACGGGAGAGGACCTTCACACGGTGTATGACATCTCTGCCGATGCGGTCGAGGTCGGCCCAGTCCCGAGGCTCAGGCTTCTTGATCACCTCGAGAGCACCGAGCTTCAGCGCGTCAAACGCGCGTCCCATGCCCTCTCCGTAAACAGACGAAGATACGACGAGGATCGGCGTGGGGTTGAACGCCATGATTCGCTCGGTCGCGGCGAGCCCATCCATCCTGGGCATGTGGATGTCCATCGTGATGAGATCTGGCCTGAGTTCCGCCGCTTTCGCGACAGCCTCCTCGCCATCGACCGCCTCTCCGACGACTTCGATGGCAGGATCCGAGCGCAGAATCTGGGAGAGCATCTCGCGGGACACGAGAGAGTCGTCCGCGATAAGCACACGGACGCGCCCCCTATGTGCCTCGTCCGCCACGCGCGCTTACCGGATCAAACGATCGACGGTGTCAAGCAGAGTGTCCTGGTTGAACACCGACTTGGTGATATACGCATCAGCACCCGCATCGATCCCCTCCGCCTTCTCCTCGTCACGTTCGAGCGAAGTGACGATGATGACCGGGATCTCTTTCAGGGCCGGATCCTTCTTGATCGCCCGCGTCAGCTCAAACCCGGTCATGTTTGGCATCTGGACGTCTGTGACCACCGCGTCGACAACCATTCCTTCGCGTAGCTTGGTCAGTCCCTGTGCGCCGTCCATCGCAACCTCGACATCGTAGCCGGCCGCCTCGAAGATCGAACGCTCAAGCTCGCGCGTGGTAAACGAATCCTCGCAGATGAGAATGTTGCGCGGGCCGGTCCGCTCGGATACTTTCTTCTGCCCCATTCCCCGGCGACCTGCACGAGAGCGAGCGTTGGCCATGAGATCCGGCACGTTGAGGATGGGCACAACCTCTCCCGCGCCGAGTATCGTGACGCCCGCGACGTTGTCGACCTTTCGCAGGTGCGTGCCGAGGGTCTTGATGACGATCTGCTGCTCGCCGACGAGCGCGTCTACCATGAACCCCATGCGATGGCCCGAGAAACCCACGTTCGCGATTGGGATCTTCGCCCCCGGTGCCGGGTCATCGGCGGGCACACCGAGTATGTCAGCAAGGCGCACGAGCGGGATGGTGCGCCGTTGACGGCGGATGACCTCACGACCCTCGACTTTGATCACGTCACTGGGCTCGGCACGAAGCGTCTCGTCAACGGATGCGGTGGGCAGCGCGAAGACCCTATCTCCCACGCGGAGCATGAGCGCGCGGATGATGGCGAGCGTGAGCGGGATCGTGAGGCGGAACGTGGTTCCCTCCCCGTGACGGGATGTCACGTCGAGGGATCCTTTGAGTTTTTCGACGATGAATTCACGAACCACATCCATCCCCACTCCCCTGCCGGAGATCTCTGTGATGATGGCTGCGGTCGAAAATCCTTTCTCGAAGATAAGGTACGTCGCCTCGCGATCGGACAGGGAGTCAGCCTCTGTTTGCGAGATGTATCCCTTGCGAACCGCCGAAGCGCGAACCTGGTTAGGATCGATACCACCGCCATCGTCGGAAACCTCGATGACAATGTGGTCGCCTTCCTGCCGCGCAACCATGCGGATCGTGCCCTTCTCGGGCTTGCCAAGAGAGCGGCGCACGTCGGCGGGCTCGATGCCGTGATCGACGGCGTTACGCATGATGTGCACGAGCGGGTCGTTGATCTCCTCAAGCACCTTCTTGTCGAGCTCAGTGTCCCCGCCTTCGAGAATGAGCTCGACATCCTTTTTGAAAGAGCGGGCGAGATCACGCATCGCGCGCGGGAAGGTGCTAAACACAGTGCTGACCGGCAGCATCCTCAAGCGCATACCTTGTTCCTGCAGGTCGTTGACGACCATCGAAGCACGCGACATGTCATCAGCAAAACCCTTCGAGATTCCAGTAAGCGTTCTCCGCGCATCAGAGAGCGCGGCGTCAAGAGCCGCCACCTCCTCGCTAAGATGCGTCGCCGCCGCATCGTCCTCGTGGATCATTGTGGAGAGCACGCTCTTGGTCCGTAGCCACGCCTGCCAGATGTCCGCCTGCTCAACCACGGCGTGTCTCAGATCAACCGCCCACTGCTCGGCCTTAATCTGAGAAATGACGACTTCGCTTACAAGGTTGAGCAAATCGTCGACTTGTCCGGTCTTGATGCGGATCGTCGGCTGGGACTTGGCCTTCATCGCTCCATCCGCCGAGGAGGAGCGCCTGTCTTGTTGCTCGACCTCCTCGGACTCGTGCTCGTAGTCTTCCGCTGAGTTATCCGGTGCCGCAATGGAGTGCGGCGGGACAGACCCCCCGGCTGCGGCTACGGTCATCTCCGTCTGTGATCCCGCAGCTGGCGCGGCACTACCTTCAGCGACCGCGCTGAGCTTAGCTTGGAGCGCCGCAAGATCGAGCTCAACGGGCACGTCCTTCCCGGCGATCTCCGTAAGATAGACGATGGCGTCGAGCGCCTCGAAGAAGGAGTCTGTCATCTGCGCGGTGTAGGGCGCTTCGCCGTGGCGGATGTTCACCATGATGTCTTCGAGCCGGTGGGCGACGTCGGAAATGTCAAGGAGCCCAACCATCCGAGAAGACCCCTTGAGCGTGTGGGCGTCGCGAAGCATCTGGTCAATGAGTTCGCGATTCTCAGGCTCGGCCTCGAGCGTGATCACGCTCTCATTGAGGCGCTGCAACAGATCTTGCGCCTCTTCCTGGAACTTCCCTATGAACGCTGAGCGGTCGAACTCGACCATTGTCAGGTCTCCTCGTCGCGTGTCCGGCCGCTACCCTACGATCTTAAAAGCCGATCCAACCTGGCTCGACTCAGTCGCGATCAGGGAGAGCTGCTCCGCTGAAGCCGCTACCTGCCTGCTGCCCGCAGCGGTCTGCTGCGCGACAGCGGCAACCTCACGCATCGCTTTGACGACCTGATCGGTCGCGCTCTTCTGCTGCTGCGTCGCGCCGCTGATCTCCTTCGCGGCGATCGTCGTCTGTTCGACCATCTCAACGATCTGGTCGAGGTTCTCGCCGGTCATGTGGGCGAGCTCGACTCCGCTCTGAACCTGTTTGAGTTCCTGCTCCGTAGCGATCACCAGCTCGTTCGCGGCGCCTTGGATCTCGGTCATGATAGTGGAGATCTCGCCAGTCGACTCGACAACACTCTCGGCAAGTTTGCGAATCTCGACGGCGACAACAGAGAACCCCTTACCGGCCTCACCCGCTCGCGCAGCTTCTATCGCCGCGTTGAGAGCGAGGATCTTTGTCTGGTCTGCGATGCTGTTGATTATCGAGAGAACCTGCCCGATCTGCTGACTCCGCTCTCCCAAAGAGAGGATCTTGTTTGCCGAAGACTGACTGCGCAACCGGATGTCCTCCATGGCTTTAAGCGTGTTCATCACCGCGTGCTGGCCCTTCTCGGCGCTGCCGAGCGAGGCTTCCGCCATGCTCACCACCTGATTGGCGTTGTCCGCGATCTGACGGTACGTCGCGGCAAGCTCCTCCATCGTCGCAGTAGTCTGGCTGATGCTTGCGGCCTGTTCCGCCGAGCCGGAGGCCTGCTGCTCGGTAGCTGAGAGGATCTCGTTAGAGGACTGCGCGAGCCGCTTGGATGACTCCTGCGTCTGACGGATCAGGTAGACGATAAGGTCAAGCATTTGGTTATAAGATCGGGCCAGCACGCCAAACTCATCGGGGGTGTTGAGCTCGACTTTGTAGCCGATCTCCCCCTGACACGCCGCCTTCACACTCGTGACAACAGACTCGAGCGGTTTGATGAAGCGCGAGCCAATCGCGATAAGCGCCCCCGCCCACGCCACGCCGATGACGGCAACGCCCGCGATGATGAACAGCCACTCATCGACAGCCTGTGACGCGAACGCGGATATCTCCTCGCCCAGGACCGCGAGCACGAGCCACCACTGGAGCGTGTTGAACACGATCGCGAGTACTATGGTCGCGGCCGTGATCTTATAGAGGAACTTGCTCCTGAACCCTGTGACGAGCTTTGTCAACATCGATGCCTCCTGCGCTATGTCACGTTCCCGCCGCGTCTATCGGTCGAAGAATCGTCGCCGTGTTGAACAGACCGATGAGCCGTCCGTCGACGTAGACGGATCCCGCGACGTACTCGGCCTGGGTCTTGTCGAGGACCGAGAGTGGCGGTTCCACGCCGCCCGACGGCACCTCCACTATGTCGCCAATCTCATCGATGACCATCGCTGTCGTCGCCTCATCGTTTTGGATCACGATCGCCGGCGCCTCCTCAGAAAGCTCATCAGCAGCACCGAGGCCCATGAGCGTCGCAACCTCAGTGACCGATATGATCTCGCCGCGAATATTGACCACGCCGAGGATACTGTCCGGAACGCAAGGGATCGGGGTGACCGTGTAATCCTGGAAGATCTCGCGGACGTCCGCAACCTTGACCGCGTACCATTCCTCGCCCAACCGGAACAGCAACAGCGGTATCCTGTCGTCCGCGTGGTCCTCGACAGCTTCCGCCGCAAGTGATTCAGCCCGTCTGCGCAGGATCTCAGCGGCGACACCCGCAGTGCTATTGCGCCCGTCTTGCCGGATCGAGCTCACGGCGCATCCTCCCCCTCGGCCTCAGGCAGCTCGACCGGCTCGAGCAACGCATCGACATCGAGCAGAAACACCATCCCCGTGTCGAACCTGCATACGCCAAGCATCCTAGACGCGAGCGAATGAATCGATGGAGCGGCCTGCAAACACCCTTCTGGCAAGTCAACCACGTCGTCGACTTCTTCGACGATCAACGCGACGAGCCCTTGAGAGGAACGGCAGATGATCATCGGCGTGTCGATCGTGTGCTCGATAACAGTCATCCCTAGAAGTGTGTGCATATCCAGAGCTGGAATGACGAGGCCGCGCAGGTTCACCATGCCAAGTATCGCCGGTGAGTCGTCAGGTACCTTTGCGAACTCAACGATCTGCTGGATTTCCTGTACGCAACCGATGGGCAGCGCGTACACCTGCCCGCCAAGGTGGAATGTGACGATCTTCTCCACAGCAGCAGGCAAAACAGCCGTCGTTTGTGCCGGGCCGTTCGAGAGTGCCGCATCCTTCTTGCTCGACCGGCGCGCGACCATCGTGTCCTTCCGCTAATCGGTGAACCGTACGACACGGTTCAGCTCGGCGGCGCTTACAAGGCCCTCCTGGACCCTCGACAGGCCGGAGGCGACCATCGGCCGCATCCCAACGGCCATCGCGGCCGCTCCTATTTCATCGGCAGATGCGCCCCTGCTGATTACCGATCTGACCGGATCGGTAATCGGCAGCACCTCAAAGACGCCGGTCGCACCCGCAAATCCGCTCTTGGCGCACGATGGACACCCCGCTCCGCGTGAGCTCACCGTGCCTGGAGGCGCTCCCGGTATGAGTTGCGCGAGAGTGCCGGGCTCTTCCAGCACGCAATGCTGACAGTTGAGCCGGACGAGTCGCTGGCCCACTCCCAGCGTAAGGGCGGCCGCCAGACTGACCGGCTCCGCTCCCATCCCAAGCAGGCGGCTCACCCCGGCGACGATCCCGCCGCCCGAAAACGTCGCGATCACAAGCTTGCCAAGTCCCGCCGCCTCGATCGCAAGGTGCGCGTCTTCGACGGAGTGGATCGCGTCGATGGCGACGACGTCGGTGTCCTGTCGCATTCCCGCCGAGAAGTACGCGGCGGCGCTGAGAGGAGAGGCGGGCGTGACCAGCACCTGCGCGACCGCGGGTATCTCGTACTCGACGGAGCGTTCGACCGAGTAAACCGTGCGGCCTGACGCCGCCGCGTGCGCGAGCAGTGCGTAGTACGTCGAACTACTACCGCCAGCGACGGGCGCACAGATCAGGAGTATCCCCCGTCCACGCTCCACCATCGCGCTCAGCGCGAATATCTCGGCGTCAGACATGCCAAGCTGGGAGAGCGTGCGAGGTGACTCGGTCGCTGAAGAGAACGAGATGACTACCCGCTGACCAGCGATCGTGGGCACCGACGAGACCGAAACAGCGAGATCACGGTCCGCGATGCGAGTCCTCACCCGGTTGAGCGCCGGCACGCGGGCGGACAACCCCCCGATGCGCGCGAAACTCTTGAAGCCCTCGACGAGTGCGGCCTGCATCGACAGTGGTGCGCTCGCGATCTTCTCGAGGCGCCCGGCGACCCGGTAGACGAGGAAGAAGTCGTCTTTGTATGGCAGCAGGTGGATACGCGAGGCGCCCTGCGTGACAGCGTGGCGCAGTATTTCGGTGACAAGCACCGCGACCTTCGCGGGATCGGCCACCGCGAGCACATCGAGATCGATCGACGCCGATCCCGCCGGCGTCTCGGTCTCTACAACCTCCTCAAGCGTTTCGGAGCCGAGCTTCTCGGACACGGCGACCTCATCGAAGCTGGGTGCCACGCTCGGCTCGACTGCGACAGGCGCATCTACGGCATGCGCCTCAAAGAGGTCCGCCGCGTCGAACTCGATATCGTGTTCCGCGGTGTCATCCAAACCAGCGGGAGCGAGCATCTCAGCCCCCGGCGGCGTCTCGATTCCCTGCCCTGACTCGGACTCTGCGGAAAGCGAAGGTGCGACTTCTTCAACCGGATAGTACTGCCCGAGGGCCTCACAAAGCGCGCCCGGATCGGTGAGCACCGCCTCTACCTCGAGCGAGAGCTCCTCCCCGAGCACATCTAGGCGGAAGATGTCGAACGGGTCGCCTATGGCGACCGTCAGCATCCCGTCGATCTCGAACAGTGGCAACATGCCTAGTTCGCGCGCTCGTAGAGTCGGCAACATCGCAAGCGCTTCCGCGTCCGGGGTGTAGCTTGCCAGCTCTACTCGAGGCATGCCGAGTTGATCCTCAAGCACTGTCGCTAAGTCGTCCGCCGTGACGAGGTTCCGCTGAACCAGCAGCTCACCGAGCGTGATGCCCTCCTGCTCGAAGGTATGCACGATCGTGCTCGATTGCTCGACCGTAACGAGACCCGCCTCGAGGAGCGCTTCGAGCGTACGGGCGGTTATAGCGCCAGACTCCGCCATCACCCGGCGCCCGCTAACCCTGTGCCTTGGAAAGCTCTTCAGCGACCGCTGCCAGCAGCCGCTCCGGCTCAACAGGCTTGGTCAAGTACTGGTTCGCGCCCGTTCGAATGCCCGTTGCCATCGCTTGTTCTTCGGTCTTCGCGGTGAGCATGATGATGGGGATCCCCTTGTACTTCTGATCGAACTTCAGAAGGCGGCAGACCCGGTACCCGTCAAGCTTTGGCAACATGACATCGAGCAAGATGAGATCGGGCATCTCGGCCCGGGCCTTCTCCAGCGCCGCGGCGCCATCAGCGGCGGTGATCACCTCATAGCCGCCCGCCTCGAGGATCGCCTTGATCATCTCGAGGATGGTCGGGCTATCATCCACAGCGAGGATGCGCGCGGTTGCCATTCGTGACTCCCTCCAACGACGAGCGTCCTTACCGGTGGTTATCGCCTCCGGCGGCGCTGCACTTTAGCCGCCTCATCTACCTTTCGACACTCTACCAGACTGCGCTCACATGTTTTCGCGAGCAAGTCGGGCCGAAACCCGCCAAGAAAGACGCTCCACGGACCGTCCGGCCTGCGGTAAAGCGCACTGAGCGCGTTCTCGTACTCCCGGCACGCATCCTCTATCGCCCCGCGGGCCCGATAGAGATTGCCGAGGTTCAGATGAGCAAGCACGAAATCGGAATCCGTGTATATCGTTCTTTTGAACTCGAACATCGCCTCGTCGAGCCGATCGGTGCGCAGATAGATGAGGCCGAGCACATACCTGGCCGACGCTAAGAGCGGATCGATATCGAGTGCGCGGTTGCTCTCGTCGAGGGCCGAGGCGAAATCGCCGGTATCCGCATGCGCGAACGCCGCCAGAAGGTACGCCTCGGCGCACGACGGTTCGAGAGCGAGCGCTCGCGTCGCAAGCCCTAGCACATCGGAAGTTCGGCCATCTGCCGACGCCTCACGCGCCTGTCTGAGCAGCTCGTCGACGGATTCACCATCGTGGCCAGAAGAGTGCTCCAGCGATGCGGCGAGCGAGGCGTTCGTAAGCGACTCACCATGCACGGTATTAGGAGGTGCGGGGGACATTGTTTGGGCCGCCGGCGTGCGTGATGCGCGTACGGAAGCCTCCGTGCCGAGCTGTTGCGAACGTCCGCGCCTCGCCGCCTCAATCCGCTCGGCGAACGAGTACGCCGGGCGCGGAACTGGTTTGCGGTAGAGAAAGACCCCGCCAACCTCGACGGGCACAAAGCGGTCGGTGATGCTCGTGAGCGTCTCGGAATGGCCGATGAACAGGTAGCCGCCAGGATTGAGGCTCTCGAAGAAGTTGTTGACCACGCGCCGTGTCGACTCCAGGCGAAAGTAGATGGTGACGTTGCGGCAAAAGATGATGTCCCAGTTGCCCATCAGCCCGATCGGATAGGGCTCCTTGATGAGGTTGTGATAGCCGAAGTCGACGATCTTCCGCACGTCCTGACGGATGTGGTACCCGTCACCCGTCGGGTCGAAGAACCGCGTGAGTATCTCGGGCGCAACGTTGGTGAGAGCCCGCGCTGGGTACCAACCCGCTTGGGCTTTCGCAAGCGCGCTCGACGAGACGTCTGTCCCCGTGACCTCGAGTCTATGACCTGCCCCCTCGATTCCCGCGTCGATCAGCGTCATCGCGATTGAGTACGGCTCCTCGCCAGTCGAACAACCCGCGGACCACACCCGAAACGCTTGGTTCCTCGCGTCCTTGCGCTCCAATATCTCGGGAACGACGAAATCGCGCATAGCCGAGAACTGCGCCGGAAACCGGAAGAAGCTGGTCTCGTTGATCGTGACAAGGTTCATCAGCTCTCGAAACTCGGTGTCGTCGCGCTGGAGCAGATCGAGGTACTCCCTGAGTGACGCGAGACCGAACCGTGTCGCTCTCGTGATCAGCGAGATGCGCAAGGAGTCGAGCTTCGCCTCTTCGAGATAGATTCCGGAGTGTTCATGGATGTAGTCACGGAAGAGTACAAACTCCTGGGCTGAAAGATCCGTTGGGATCATCGGCTCCGATGATGACATGGACACTACTCTGCCGTTATGGAAGCGCCGGACACGTTGAGCTTTTCTATAAGACCGGCGGAGTGCATGCCGTAGAGGATTTTCGCCGTCTCGAAGTCGTTATAGCCGGTGAGTTCAGTCAACTCGTGGACCGATCTGCCGCCATGAAGGAAACAAAGCAACATCCACTCCCTCGGCTTGAGATGGATCTCAATCGATTTCTCGCCGGGTGCCGCAGCCATCACGAAACGCGTGTCAAGCGTTGGTATCCGTTCACGTATGCGCGCCCACATCTCGAGCCGGCGCGCGGACTCCATGATGATGTTCTCAACCGAAACCGAGATCCCGATGTCCTCGTCTTCGCAGGTGTCCTCGGCCTCGAACCTCAGGTCTCCCTCTTCCCAGCGAAACAGATCGAACAGTGTGTCGTTGATCTGATCCTGGATGAAGTTCTCGAGGATCTTGCCTTCGAGGTACCCTTCGTCGACGAGGATCTGGCCTAGACGGCGGCCCGCTTTCTCCTTCTTCTGTATCTTCTGGAGCCCGAGTGCTTGGCGTAGCTGCTTCTCCGAGATCACGCCTGATTTGACCAGGCGCTTTCCGAGTGACTCGCGGTTGTAGTTCGAAGAGGCGAAATAGACGCGCCCCTTCTTGAAGCACACTCTGCCCTCGGCTTCCGAGCGGGTCATATATAACGTGCCGGTCTTTTGGCCCGATGAGAGCAACCGGAACATATCCGCGAGCGAGAAGTCTTTGAGGTTTCCCTCGAGTGCCACAAGTAAGCCTCTCCGCTAGTTGTCGGCCAAGACGTGCGGTGTCTCCTTCTGCGGACGCGACCAGGGACGACGCACTGCTCACACCCGCTCAATCCTAGCACGGCGTCTGCCTACGACAAAGAACCACCGGCACCTCGCTCGCTTCTGTGATCCCGGGCACTGTCGGTACTTGACACCACCTGTTCGAGAGGCTTGACTGAAGCGGCCCTCGGAAGAACCGGTCTCCTCGCGCAGAGACGCGGGTGAACGGTCGGCCGGTGCTTTCCGGTAGAAACCGGCGAAAGGACGCGTGGTCGCCTGATGAGTAGTGAGCGGCTTACCTCCACGCCCTTGGTAGGCGTGATCATGGGATCAGTGTCGGACTGGGAAACGCTCAGTCATGCGGTCGAAACGCTCAGGAGCCTCAAAATCCCGTGTGAGGCGAAGGTGGTGTCGGCTCATCGCACCCCAGACCGGCTGTTCGAGTACGCCGAGACCGCTCGTATTCGAGGTATCGAAGTGATCATCGCAGGTGCGGGAGGCGCGGCGCACCTCCCCGGCATGGCGGCCGCAAAAACCTCCCTGCCTGTCCTAGGAGTTCCAGTCAGGTCCGAAGCACTCAACGGCATCGACTCCCTCCTCTCAATCGTGCAGATGCCCGCAGGTATTCCGGTCGGGACGTTGGCGATAGGACGCGCGGGAGCGGTGAATGCGGCGTTACTGAGCGCGAGCATCCTGGGCAACAAGTATCCCGAGATTGCGGCGGAACTTGAACGGTTCCGCGCTCGACAAACCGAATCCGTGCTCGAGAGTCCAGATTCGCCATCTGGAATGCCGTGAGAGTAGGCATCCTCGGCGCCGGGCAGCTCGCCCAGATGCTCACCGAAGCCGGTACGCGACTCGGCATGTCACACGTGTTGCTCGCGCCGGAACATGACGCGTGCGCCGCGTCATGCGGTGTCTTTGTGCACGGAGACTACGATGACCCTCACGCGCTCTCGCGCTTTTCCGAGCACGCCGACGTGGCGACGTTCGAGTTCGAAAATGTGCCCACGCACGCTGTCGAGTGGCTCGAGGATAGGATTCCCGTACGGCCCTCGGCAGAGGTGCTTCGCATCGCCCAAGACCGCCTACGCGAAAAAGAGACCTTCAGACGCCTCGGCATCCCCGTACCCAGGTTTGAGGCGATTAACACGCTGCTTGAGCTGCAACACCATGCCGAGGCGGTCGGGCTTCCTGCGGTGCTCAAGACGCGGACACTGGGCTACGACGGCAAAGGACAGGCCATCGTGCGCGACACTCGGGCTGAATCGCTTCAGAGGGCATGGCGCGCTATCGGAGGCACACCCGCGATCCTCGAGGAGTTGGTGCCATTTGACCGGGAGCTCTCGGTCATCGGCACGCAGTCACCCGATGGTGAACAGGTGTTCTACTCTCTAAACGAGAACGTGCACCGTGAGGGCATATTGCGTCTGACCATGGCGCGCGCCACCGATCCGCAACGCGAGATCGCCGAGGAGTACGCGCGCCGCTTGTTAGTCGAGTTTGGATACGTGGGAACGCTCGCCCTCGAGCTCTTCGAGGTCGAGGGCGGTCTGCTCGCCAACGAGATGGCCCCGCGGGTGCACAACAGCGGCCACTGGACGATCGAGGGCGCTGAAACATCTCAGTTCGAAAACCACATGCGCGCCGTCTGCGGGTTGCCGCTCGGCGGGACACTCCAGCATCGGGCGGCCGCGATGGTAAATCTCATAGGCACGCTGCCCGCGGTCCACGACGTGCTCGCAATCCCCGACGCACACCTTCACGTGTACGGCAAAGCCGAGCGCCCGGGACGCAAGGTGGGACACATCACGCTCATCGATCACGCGAACAATTCTGTGGAGTTCAACACCCGCGTCGCACGCGCTCTGGAGCTTGCGGGCGAGGACGCTGCGGCGTACGCGTTGACGTTGCGAGAATCACAACGCGGCGCGTGAAGTCCGTCAGTCACCCGGTTTTGCGGTCGCGCTCGAAACACTCGGCGCGGCTGCCCGGGACAGCCGGTCACGCACGGCCCGCCACCCTGGCCCATCGGGAGGCTGCTCGGCAAGGATAAGGCGAAACCGTCCGCGGTCGAGTTCTCTCAGCGTCGCATAGAGATCATGCGCGTAGCTCTCCGGATCCGCAGGCATAGAAAACCACGTGCTTCCTTCGAGGAGGGCCTGCTCTTGTGCTCCAATCGCAAGCACAGCTACACCGTGGCCCGCCGACACCTCCTTTGAAATCGTGGCCGCCAACTGTGACGAGTCCACGAGACGCAGAGGCGTACGAGGAGCGTAGTGACTTTCAAGCTGACCGGGCACCTGAGGTCCTCCGGTTACAGGAACATCGCACGTGATGCCGAGGATCTCCGATATCCGCTCAGCGGTGATACTTCCGGGGCGCAAGAGGCGCGGAACTCCCTCGGACAGATCGAGTATCGTTGACTCGACTCCAACGGGACACGGCCCCGCGTCCAATACCATTTCGACCTGGTCGCCAAGGTCTGCAATAACATGGGCGGCCGTCGTGGGGCTGATTCGGCCGAACCTGTTGGCCGACGGTGCCGCGATCCCACCAGCAAACTCCACGAGGAGCGCGTGTGCGACTGGATGTCCCGGTACGCGCAGTCCGATAGTATCTTGTCCGCCCGTGACGACATCGAGGACGCGAGGCGCACGCTTGAGGATGAGGGTGAGCGGTCCGGGCCAAAGTGCCTCCGCCAGTTTCCATGCCTCATCTGGCACCCCTCGCGCCCACGCTCCGATGTGTTCGGCGGATGCCAGATGCACAATGAGTGGATGTCCGGGTGGACGCCCCTTGACCTCAAAGATCTTTTCCACCGCGGCTCGATTGGCCGCGTCAGCCCCCAGGCCATAAACCGTCTCGGTAGGAATAGCGACGAGTCCGCCTCGGCGAAGTATCTCGGCGGCCTGTGTAACGCTCGTAGAAGACGCGGGCGTCCCTTCACAAGGCCGGGTAGACGGTTTCTGACGCACCAAGACGCTCATCCCTTCCGCTAACATGTGAACCCGCAGGGTACACTATCATTGAGGTTTGTGATGTTCCACCGTATGTAACGCCGGTCACGACGAACTGCCTAGTTCTGAGTTCGGCGTGCTCATCCACTATCGAGAGGAACCGAAGGGAGCACGGTTGATGGAAACGTTTTCTAAGAAGCGAATCAGCATCATCGTTGAGGAGAGCTTCTTCCGCGATGTGCTTGATCTGGTCGAGGAATCAGGTGCGAGCGGATTCACCACCTACAGGGGTATCGGCGGCGAGGGAGAGCACGGCACGCGGGGCACCTATAACGACATCGATGGCATCTCAAACAACGTCGAGGTCGTCACAATCGTCGGTGATGAGGTCGCTGACCGGATACTCGAAGGAGTGATGGCCCTGTCCGATAGAGGTGTGATCCTCACCACCTACTTCATGAACGTGCAGGTACTGAGGGATTCTCGTTTCCGCTAATGGCGCAGGCGTGACCGCTCGCCGCTTGAATTCACCAAGAGCCGCTACCGCCCAAACGACGGGCTGGTTGCGGCTCTTGGGATGCGGCACCACGCAATGGTCACCGGGTCACTCCATGCAGCTGACCTCGCACGCGTTAGATTCTTCCTGCGTGATCTGACGGATTTCGATTGCCGCCTTCGGGCACATGACGGCACAGATCCCGCAACCCTTACAGCGAGCAGCGACGATGAAGGACTTCTTGCGCGCGACGAGGAATCGAATCGCATTCGGTTCAGGACATACCTGGGTGCACAACTTGCAGCCTACGCACTTTGACTCATCTACGAAACCTGCAGAATACATCGATGGACTCCTCCGTCCTCAGACTTTCGTGCCGACGCTTGTGCTCGCTGCCTCATCGAACGAGGCCCTCAGGACCTCTGAGTTGGCCGCGATCAACTTCTCGGCCTTCCCATACTGCTTCTTGACGGCGTCGTCGAGCACCGCGGTCGTCCCAGAAGCCACGAACCGCGCCTTCCCGCCGAAGCGCTCCTGCAGCGCCTCTTCGAGAGATTCGTACGTCACCACTCCGGTGATTCCCAGCAACGCACCGAGCATCGCGACGTTTGTCGAAAGCTCGGTTCCAGTCACCTTGCGCGATAGCTCGGTCGCTGCAACAAAGTGTACCGTCGCGCCGAGCTCGTGCAGACTCTCCAGGTCTTCCGGGCCAAACTCAATCGGCGCGACAGAGTTAACTATGATCACACCGCCGGGCTGTATTCCCGAAAAGAACGGCATCGTGTATGACTTGCCCATCAAGATGACGTCGGGGTGGTACACCATGATGATGCTCGGATACACGATCTCACCGGAGTCGTAGATCGCCTCGTCAGAGATCCTGACGTAACTCTCCGCTGGCGCCAGCCGCTTCTCGGCACCGAAGAACGGGTTTCCAAGCGCGTTCTTTCCATCTTTGACCGCCGCATTGCCAAGAATCTGGGCGGCTGTGACGACTCCTTGTCCGCCAAGGCCCGACATGCGCACGTAGTGCTTCGTCATCTGGCCACCTCCCCGCACGCCGACGGCTTAGACTGGGCCTCAAGCGACGCAAGATACTCCTCAGCTGCGGGAGAGATGTGCTCGCGAAAAGCGTAGTCTGTCTTTAGGCGCTCTTTGGCGGCGAGTATTCCCTCGTGCGCCTTGAGTTTCATGTTGGTTGGACAGGGGGTGTGGATCTGCACGAAGGTAGGACCAACCTCCCGAGCGATCAAGACCGCCTTCTCGAAGGACTTCCCAATCTGTCGCGGACGAGCGGCCGAGACAACCGCGACATAATCGCAACCCGACCCTATCGCAAGATCGGCCATCCGCACCTTCTCGAACTTCTTGCCGAGCGGCGCCATGTTGAGCACCGCGCCCTCGAGGCTCATGCCGCTCTCCTGGCCGCCAGTGTTCGCGTAGAGCTCGTTATCGAACATGACCGTCGATATCTTCTCGCGGCGGAACCACGAGTGCAGCGTCATGTCGAGTCCGATGTCTACCGTCCCGCCGTCTCCGGCGATCACCACGACGTCTTTCGTGGTATCTGGGAAGCGAATCTCAAGCGCCCGCTTGAGACCTGACGCGACCGCGTTTTGGTTCCCGAACAGTGAGTGGACATTGTGAAGCGCGAGCTGGGTGAAGGCCAAGCTGTTACATCCAGTCGTACCCACTACCACCGTGTCTTCTGGTGTGGGCAGGGAAGCCATCAGAAGCCGGAACGCGAGCGCGAGGTTGCATCCCGCGCACAGCGGGTGCTCCTCAAGAAGCTCCTTGAACGTGCCAAGATCCCCGATTGACTTGCCGCCTCCAAACGGACCGTTGGATACAAGCTCCTTGTACTCGTTGGGCATGACGTCTTCGAAGTGCGGATTGATGCGGGTTATGTTGAGTGACACTTAGGGACCTCCTCTCGAATCGTGAGTCGTCAGACTCCGACGTACGTGCCGTCCTTGACGACTTTCACAATCACGTCGGGGGGCATCGTCATACCGCCGTAAACGCGCGGGCCAAGCACAATCCGATCGTTGTCCGGGATGACCGAGGCCACCTCGCGCGCCAACCAACCGGGCCGGTTGAACTCTGGGATCACGATCTTTTCCGCATTGGCGAGAGCCGCTCGTATCTCCTCGGCAGGGAACGGCCGGATGGTCTTGATCTTGATGAGTCCGACGTCGAGTCCTTCCGCCCGCAGATCGCGCAAGGCCTCGCGCGACTGGGCGACCGCGGTTCCCGACGCGACGATCTGGATCGGGGCGTCGGGTTCCTCTTGCTCGATGAAGCTGCCAAGGAACTTGAGGAGGTGCTCCTTTGAGCGCACGGCAGCGGCGGCGACCTCCTGCTGCCAGCTCGCGTGCGCGGCGTAACTGATGAAATTGCTCTTTAGCACGAACGGGTCGCGCATGAGCCGGAACGGGGGCGTCTCCATGTCGATGTGCGCGACCGGAGAAAGTGCCGGGTTGTACGGCTTTAAGGTGACGTCTTCTGAAACGACTCGCATCATCTGGTTTGTGTGGGTCACAAAGAACCCATCCACGAACACGCCAATCGGGATGTGCACGGTCGTTTTCTCGGCCACATCAAAGCTCATGAGCAACATGTCGTAGAGCTCTTGGGCATTCTCGGCGTGGAGCATGATCATTCCCGTGTCGAGCAAGAAGCCCATCTCGATGGTGTCGGGCTGGATCGTGAGAGGCGCGTTGATTCCCCTGGTCATGAACGCCATAACGATAGGCATCCGCGAACCCGCCCACATCGGGAAGTTCTCGATAGCCCGCAGCGTTCCCGGTCCGCACGTAGCGGTAAACGTCCGCACGCCCGCCATCGCCGCGCCTGCGACCTGTGACATGACCGCGAACTCGTTCTCGCCGCGGAAGTACTCCTTTACGTAACCCTCGGCGTACAGATCGCCGACAAGATGCATGCTCTCGCTTTGGGGAGTGATGGGATACGAGATCGCCATGTCGACGTTGGCCCGCCGAATCGCCTCACGAACCGCCTCACTGCCGGTCATGTAGCGCTCTTCGCGCTCGGCCTCGAAGAGCATGTACGAGGCGGAAACCTCCCTCAGCTCAGGACGGGTGACTCCCATGCCTACGCACCTCCCTTGGTCTTGAGGTCTTGCACAACTGCAAGCAGTGTAGCCAGCACGTCGTTGTTGGCATCTCTGAGTGAAGCATTGGCTTCTTCGTGGCCATCTTCCGCACACAGAGCGACGGTAAAGCACGACGTGCCGCCCCTGATAATCTTGAGCGCCAAATTGGCCTGATGACAGTGCACGCCGATGAATACGCCCACGTCGATCTTGTTGTGCCAGATCGTCAAGTTGGGATGGTTGGGGTTGATTTCGACCGCTGGGTCGATCATGGGGTACTTTGGGCGATAGTCGGGCATGGGGATGACCTTTGCCCTGACCTCGGACGCAAGCTCACGCACCAATCTCCCGCGCTCAATGGCGTAAGTAGTCGTCTTCCACAGAAGTAAAGGTCCAGGAAAGAACGTGGGATTCTTCGCGGAGACCAGCCGTTCGGCGATGGTGCGAATCCCCTGGTCGGCGGGAACACAGACACCTTCGACGATCGCTTCCCCGTCTGAGGGCATCCTCACTCCGTGCATCACCGCGGCAGGCGGCAGGTAGCATTCTGGTCCTGCCAAGACTCTGTAGGGGGCAGACGTCATGGACGCTCCTCCTTCCTCGTGTACGGATACTACATCGAGCCGCTGTACTGGCGCGTTTTCGCGAAGACCGCCAGGTACCGGAGGACGACCGCAGTCACACCTGGTCGACACGTGCGGATGCGGTTCGCAAGCCGTGACTATCTCTTGTTTCAGAACTCTCGTCAAGGTATCCGCTCTAGCTGGTTCTCCCCTTGGCTGCACGCGTGCGCCACGTGATCCCCGCACGCACCGAGTCTTTGAACATCTCCCAAACGGTCGCTACGAACCCCTGCTCGCCTTCCGGAGTCCCAATGCCGCCCCAAGCGCCGAGATGAGCGCGGCGAGTTCGCGGGCGGTGGAAACACCGCCATCATCCGAAACGAGCAAGCGGCCTCCCGCGGCCTCGATACCGGCGGCTACGCCCGCCCGGACCGCCTCCGGGCCACCCGCGCGAACCGCTGATCCAGGGATGCCTCCAAGTACCGTGAGGCGGTGCATGTGCGCACGTGCCCGCACCGCTGCAAACGCGCTCGCGTCGATTCCCGCGGGATGCACGCCATCAAACCCGGCGCCGGCGGCGGCGCTGAGGTAGGAAGTCACATCGCCGTCCGAGTGCCAAATCGCGGCAAGTCCCTCGGCGTGCGCCGCTGACGCGATCCGGCCGATCCGCGGCATGACGGTCCGGGGCACGTAGCCGGGCTCAACGAGGGGACCGCTTGCCGAGGCGACGTCCTCGGCTACCACAACAGCGAACGCACCCCACTGGGCAGCCGTGCGTGTTTGCGCGATCGCCGCGTCAACCGCGGCGTCGAGCCGAGAATCGAACCGCGCGCCTCCTGTGAGCGTCGCGCGCAAAGTGGGCGCCCATCCATCCTCCTCGGCGATGGTCGTGACTGGCCCGCGGACCACTATGAACGGTGCGATGCCGCACGCCGCCAACTCGCGCGCCGTGATCTGAGCGCCCGGCGCCCACGCCACTACGAACACGAAGTCAGGTGCGACATCGCCACACATCGCACGCGCTAGTAACGTGCTCTCCCCGGCGCCGCCGCCCCACAGCAACGACGCGATCGCCTCATCCGGCACGAACGTCACACCCGCACTTACGATGCCGGTGGCGCCGTCGAGCACCGCGCGCAACCGGTCGCGCGCCCCGGCGTTGCCCGGAGTTCCGTGTGCGTCCGGCACGCAAGCACCTCCTTTTGAACACGCCATGTTCGCGGAGTGTTCACGAATTCTACCGAGCATCACGCTGATCTATCGCACGGGATTGGAACACAACGAGCGGGATCCCTCATCGGGAATCCCGCTCGGTCTGGATGCTGGTGGAGGCGGCGAGAATCGAACTCGCGTCCACGACAGCCCCCTGGGAAGCATCTCCAGGCTCAGTCACCGATTAGCATTCGGTCGGGACGTCGCACGGTGACCCGCGAGTCCCTTCCTAGACGGCTTGAGTGTCCCTTGCAAAGCGCCATCAGGCTCCGCTTCGGTAAGTCTCCTTAGTGGCGCCGGGGCCGGTGTCGGAGACACACACCGGGCGGCGTCGCTGCTCTATTTAGGCAGCGAGTGCAAGATCATTGT
>JAGXSG010000015.1 GCA_018333995.1 Clostridiales bacterium
CGACAGAATCGCATCGTCCTGGAGGCCGAGAGCCTCACTAAACGACTCCACAGCTGCTTCCAGCCTCGTGGGGGCGGACACGTCTTCCGCGACTTCGGTCGGGCCTTGAGTTGCCCTGTCACAACCGGCCAAGCACACGAAACACGCAGCGAGGACCAGGGCGAGACACGCTTGCCAACGCCTGTTGGCCGAAACGCTGCTTCTCCTGACGACGGTAGGCGTGTCCATCACATCCCGAGACCGAGCAGTTCCCCAGTGTGCAAGTCCACGAAGCCCTCTGCCTTGGCGCCAAAGTACTGGTCGCCCGTTTCGAGCACAACCCTGAGCACAAGATGTGGCTCACGGGTTGATGGCGCACGCCATACCATACGCTCGGATTCCTTGACCGTGTGAACCGGCATGTGTGCGGCCTTTGCCACGACTTCGATCGCGTCGCGGTCGCTCATCGCTGTCCGGCTCATGTCAAGCTCGATAGGCCCGTCACTTTGAAGGAACCCGATCAACTCACCAGTTTCTGCATTGAGGGTGAGTTCAAGGAAGTTGCAGGTGGGAAGTCCGTATCGATACTCTCTGAACGTGCACCGGATCGTTTTGTGCTCGCTGCCGTCCGTTCGTATTCCTTCCGAACGGTATTCGACAATCAGATTATGCCCCAGCCAGCGAGGGAAACGCTCGCTGGCAAGCTCTAGCGCGATTCTCCGGACTTGCCCGTCGGTCAGGTACTTCGCCTCACCAGCCGCGCCGCCCTGAGCAGACCTGTCGGAAGCTGTGATGCTGCCGTAGAAGACAACCTGACCTGACTTGTCATCCACGATGTAGATGTCGCCCGTAGCGCTATCGCGATAATCGGAAAAACCTAAGGAGTCGGCCCCCGTGCGCTCGAGCGCGACCTCTCGTCCAGCCACCTGAGAAGCCACTGACTCAATGGCTCCCGTCTGGGTTGCAAGATAGGGGTCCGAGGGACCCTCGTGAGCGAATGCGAGCAGAAAACCCCCCACGAGGAACAGGGACAGCAGTCCACACACCAACCCCAAGCGAATCATCCTGGACATTGCCCTCATCCTCGCATGAATCGAGGCCCCACTCACAGCCATTCGGATAGTCTGTCTCTGGATTCACTATCTGAAGAACAAACTACCCCCCCCCGCGACCAATGTCAATCGTGTGGCCTGCTTTGCCGCTTACTTCGCGCTCGCCCAGTCCGGCCCGCTCGCCACGCCGACCTCGAGCGGCACCGCAAGCTCGGCGACCCCGCTCATCGCCTCGCGCACCATCACGCCGAGCCGGTCGATCTCCTCGGCAGGTGACTCGAACACGAGCTCGTCATGCACCTGCAGGACCATTCTTGCCGAGAAACCCTCAGCCCGCAGCCTGCGGTCGACCTCAATCATCGCGAGCTTCATGATGTCGGCGGCCGTGCCCTGCATCGGGTGGTTCATCGCGGTGCGCTCGCCAAACGAGCGCAGGGGGTAGTTGCGGCTCGCAAGCTCGGGGATGCGGCGCTTGCGGCCAAAGAGCGTAGTCGCGACGCCGGTGCGGTGAGCCTCGGTGACTGTTGCATCGAGGTATGCGCGGACGCGCGGGTACGCGGCGTAGTAGCGGTCGATCATCTCCTGGGCCTCGGCGTGGCCGATCTTGAGCGTGTCGGCAAGCCCGTGCGCGCTCTGACCGTACACGATGCCGAAGTTCACCGCCTTGGCCCGCGCGCGCAGACCTGGCGGAACGTCGTCGACGGCCACGCCGAAGACGCGCGCGGCGGTCGCCGCATGAAAGTCCTCGCCGCTCGTGAACGCCTCGATGAGACCGGAATCCGCCGAGAGGTGCGCGAGGATACGCAGCTCGATCTGCGAGTAGTCGGCGGCCACCATGAGGTGGCCTTCCTCGGCGGGGACAAACGCCGCGCGGATACGGCGGCCAAGCTCCGTGCGCACGGGGATATTCTGCAGGTTCGGGTTGCTGCTCGAAAGCCGGCCTGTGGCCGCGACCGTCTGGTTGAACGTCGTGTGCAGCCGCCCGTCCTCGCCGAGGAGTCGAGGCAAAGCAAGCAGGTACGTCGAGGTGAGCTTCGCGAGTTCGCGGTAGTCCATGATGAGCTGGGCGATCGGGTAGCCCTCCGCGAGACCGCGGAGCACCGACGCGTCGGTCGAATTCCCGGTCTTGGTCTTCTTGGTGGGCGGGATGCCCATCTTCTCGAAGAGCACCTCGCCGAGCTGCTTGGGAGAGTCGATGTTGAACTCGACGCCGGCCTCGGCGAAGACCTGCGCACGGATTGTCTCGATGCGGCCCTGGGTCTCGGTCGCGAGCGCGGCGAGCACAGCGGTGTCAACGCCTACGCCGGCCCGCTCCATCCGTGCGAGCACCGGCACAAGCGGCATCTCTATGCGTTCGAAGACCTCCGTCGAGCCGTCTTGGGCGAGGCGGTTCGCAAGCACCTGCGCAAGATCGGCGACCGCCCGGGCCTCGATCGCCGCACGTCCATGCCCCTCATTTGCTACCTGCGAAAGCGGCCTGCCGAGGTAGTCGCTCGCGAGCGCGCCTACGTCGTAGGCGGAGCGGTTCGACTCGAGCAGGTACGCCGCGAGCGCGCAGTCGAACAGGCGCGCCGGGTCGGCCGCGTCGAAGGACAGGTCGCATCGTGCGACGGCCACCGGCGGGCACAACTCGTGCAGCAGCGCCTTCACATCACCAGCCGCCACACGTCCCCCGCCGAGAAGGACCGCGAACACGGTCGAGGCGTCGTCCCCGGCGACGAGCGCCACCTCGCCCGCGTGTGCGACCGCAAGGTCGCGGCGCTCGGCGAAGAGCGACTCGCTCGTGCCGTCGTCGAGCGCAACCCCTAGCCACCCGCCGCCGCGCACCCACGCACGCACCCGCTCTGCGGCCGCCGCTCCCTCGATAAGCGCCCACTCGGCGGTGCCCGCCGCAGGAACCGGCTCGAGCGCAGGGAGAGCGCCGGCGACCACCCCGCCACCCGCCGCCATTACCCGCTCGATGAGCGAGGTGAACCTGAGCTCACCAAACGCCTCGGCCACCGCCTTAGCGTCGAAGCGGCCCCACGACACGCTCGCAAGGTCGAGCTCGATAGGCACATCACACACGATCGTCGCGACGGTGCGGCTCACCCGGGCGTCCTCGGCGTGCGCGACGAGGTTCTCACCGAGCTTGCCCTTGATAGCGGGTGCGGCCTTGAGCACCGCCTCAAGCGAACCATACTCCACGATGAGTTTCGCGGCGGTCTTCTCGCCCACCCCGGGAACGCCGGGGATGTTATCGCTCGTGTCGCCCTTCAGGCCGAGGTAGTCGGGTACCTGCGACGGAGTCACCCCGTAGCGCTCAAGCACCGCTGCCGGGTCGTAGACGACGATGTCGGTTATGCCCTTGCGAGTGGTCACGACCGAGACGTGATCGCTCACGAGCTGGAGCGCGTCGCGGTCGCCGGTGACAAGGAGAGCGCGCATGTCGCCCTGCTCGGCCAAGCACGCCACCGTGCCGAGTATGTCGTCGCCCTCCCACCCTTCGACCTCAACGATCGGCACCCTCATCGCCTCAAGCAGCCGCTTGACCATCGGGAACTGCACTTTGAGCTCGTCAGCGGTAGGGGGACGGTGGATCTTGTATGCGGCGAGCGCTTCTGTGCGAAACGTCGGCTTGCCCTTGTCGAAGGCGACCACGACGCCATCGGGCGAAAGCTCCTGCACGAATTTGAGCAGCATCGAAATGAACCCGAACGCCGCGTTAGTGGGACGCCCGTCGGGCGCGGTCATGGTGGGCGGAAGCGCGTGGAACGCGCGGTGTAGCAGGCTGTTGCCGTCGATGACGGCGATGGTGCGCAGGGCCATCGGGCGGGCGCCTTTCGGGTTGTGGCCAGTGGCGTGCGGCGAGGCTGCGCGCCTGTCCGTCGCGTCGCGCTCCGCCGCGATTCGGATTGTACCCGAGTGCGTATGGCGCGGCGCCACGTGACTCGATCGCCGAAGACACGCGCACCATCTGGTTGTCTTCCGGGAACACTGTCACCAGTACGTAGACCTCAACGAGCGACAGGGCGCACGACATGGGCTTCTTCAACTGGGCCGCACCGATGTTCAACAAGGTCTCCAACCGCTGGTCTCCCGACACGATCAGCGAGATCGCAGGATGGCTCGACCCGTTCATGAACGGTGACGGCTCCACGCGCCACGTCCTCGACGTCGGCGGCGGTACCGGCGCACTCGCCGCCCGGCTCAACGCCGAGACCGGCGTACGCGTCACCGTGCTCGATCCCACGCCTGAGATGCTCGCCTACCTGCCCAGAAACGACGACATCACCGGTGTCCTCGGCGTCGCGGAGAAGATGCCGTTTGCCGCCGACACCTTCGACGCGGTGATCGTCACCGACGCCTTCCACCACTTCCGCGACCAGGACGCCGCAGCACGCGAGTTCCAGCGGGTGGTTCGGTGCGACGGCGGCGTCATCGTCGTCGAGCTCGATCCGAGCGTGTGGTTCATGCGGCTCATCGTCGCCGCCGAGAAGGCGCTCGGCGAACCCGGCGCGTTCTTCACGCCTGAGGAGATGTGCGCGTTCTTCGCCGGACACGGCATCGACGGGACGTGCGAGCGGCTCAAAGGCCCCTCGTACCGGTTCACAGGAGCAGTGCGGCGTCAGGGCTGAGCGGATGTTCGCCCGACATCCCGCTTCCGTCTACGCACTCCAAAGATATCCGACATTGCGTACCGTTTCGAGGCGGCGTCCGAGCTCCGCTCCGATCTTCGCGCGAATGCGCCTCACGTGCACGTCGACCGTGCGTGAGCCACCATAGTAGTTCGAGCCCCACACGCGGCGCAGTAGCACTTCCCGGCTGTAGGCCCGGTTCGGGTGGGTAATAAGGAACGCGAACAGCGCATATTCTAGGTACGTGAAGTCGATCGGCTCGCCATCCCGGTACGCCTGGTAGGTGGCGAGGTTGACGGTGAGGTCATCGACGCGCAACAACTCCTGAGAGCCAACCTCCTCACCCGGCCACATGAGCGTACGGGCCCGGACCACCATCTCCTCGGAAGATGAGCCGCGCACCATGAAATCGGCGGGCATGCGGGTAGGGAGCCGCAACGCCGACAACGCCGGGGGCTCGATCAGCACGAGAACTGAGGGTTCCGCGCCCTCAGTTCTCGCCTGCTCGACCACGCTTATGAGCGGCTCCGGATCTAGGCGACCCTCGATCAGCACCAGTGCGAACGGCTCGGCGGCCAGCGTCGCGGCAAGCTCGCTCGTTGCACACTCCGCAACAGTGACGTCGAGGGACTCGATCGCGGCGCGCGCCCATGCACGGGTGTGCACGTCATCGGATGTGATGAGGACCCGTTTCATGTGCATGATTGTAGCGCTCCCCATCAATTGAGCGACGCGCGAATCGACCGCTAGAACGTGCTGAGATAGCGATCGAGTTCCCACTTCGAGACGTGCTGAATGTACTGGGACCACTCGGCCTTCTTGTTGGCCGTGTAGTACTTATGGATGTGATCGCCGAGTATCTCGCGCATCGTCTCAGATTCCTCGAACTTCTCGATCGCCTCACCGAGGTTCTTTGGCAACGTTGTAATTCCGGCTTCCGCCAGCTCGGCATCGGTCATCTCGAAGATGTCGTTTGTCGCCTCGGGCATGAGCTCGAGGCCCTCCTCGATACCCTTAAGACCGGCGCCAAGCATGACCGCGAAGGCGAGGTAGGGGTTGGCCGAGGGATCCGGCGAGCGCAACTCGACGCGGGTCGCTGCCTCCTTGCCGGGCTTGTACATCGGCACGCGCACCATCGCCGAGCGATTGCGACGCGCCCATGAGACGTAGACCGGCGCCTCAAAGCCGGGCACGAGGCGCTTGTAGGAGTTCACGAGCGGGTTGGTCACGGCGCAGAACTCGGGAGCGTACTTGAGCAGACCTGCGATGTACTGCTTCCCGATTGTGGAGAGGTTGAAGCCCTGCGGATCGTTGGGATCAAAGAACGCGTTTCCGTTTGCGGTAAAGAGCGACTGGTGCGTGTGCATGCCCGAGCCGTTCTCGCCCTGAATAGGCTTGGGCATGAAGGTGGCGTACACGCCGTTGGCGTAGGCGACCTCTTTGACGACAAGCCGATACGTCATGACCGCATCGGCCATAGTGAGCGCGTCTTGGTAGCGCAAGTCGATCTCGTGCTGCGATGGAGCGACCTCGTGGTGGCTGTACTCGACCGGGATGCCCATCTTCTCGAGAGTAAGCACCGTCTCGCGGCGCAGGTTGCTCGCCACATCGAGCGGGGTGAGATCAAAGTAGCCGCCCTTGTCGAGCGTCTCGGTCCCGTGCTCATCGGCGAAGTAGAAAAACTCAAGCTCGGGACCGACATACATCGTATAGCCCATGTCCGCGGCCTTCGCGAGCACGCGTTTGAGCGCATAGCGGGGATCGCCCTCGAAGGGCGAACCATCGGGCTTGACGATGTCGGCGAACATGCGTGCGACACCCTGCTCCTCGGGGCGCCACGGAATGACCTGGAACGTGCCCGCGTCCGGGAACGCGACCATGTCGGACTCCTGGATGCGAGTAAAACCGTTGATCGAGGAGCCATCGAAGCCCATGCCCTCCTCGAACGCGTTCTCGAGTTCTGAATCGGTGACCGCAAATGACTTCAGCACGCCGAGAACGTCGGTGAACCAGAAGCGAATGAACTTGATGTCCCGCTCCTGCACCGTCGTTAGCACGTAGTCCCTGTCCATCATGGCTCCCATGCCACTTCCTCCTTGTCTGGATGACGTCAAACACCTTCGCGGCACGTGTGCAAAAGCACGCGTCGCACGCGTGAACATCAGAGTAGACGCGGATTGTTTCGGAAGCGTTTCAGGGACCTTTGGAATGTGGGAGGGAGCGATCAGATCGGTCTTACGAGTCATCCCGGGTAGGCAGTGACCGAGCCATGTGGCAGTATGCGCAATCGTCCATCACGGCCTCGTGACATTCGGCGCATGAATCCATCGGGGGGACCGAAGTTCCCCTAACACCTTCGTGTCCAGCACCCTGGTGGCAATCCATGCACGACATGCCTTCTCCCTCGACGTGCACCCGGTGGTTGACCCGAATTTGGCCAGAAAGCGAAAACACCCTGTTAAGCGAGTGACATCCACTCTGCTGGCATGACTCGTTAGTCACTTCTGAGGTGCGAAACAACGTGACCCGGCCGCCGGTGATCACGATGACGATATCTTTGTAGATCGTCGCCCGATAGATCGCCCGATTGATCACTCCGGGCTTTGCATGACAGTGCAGACACGTATAGGCCGCACCACGATGGCGGGATGTTGACCATGTCTCGTAGTACGGCCTCATAGCGTGACACGTCGCACACGCTCGAGGATTAGCGGTGAACGCGGCGGGAATCGTGTAGAAGACCAAGAACGCCACTCCTGCAATGATCCACACCTTGACTCTGCGGCTCATTCTCTTGCGTGGAGGAACAGCGGAAGATGCGGCATCCTGGCCCTCCGCTTTGTCGCTTTGAACGGTTGCTCCCGAGTCGTCGGAAACCATCGGTTCCTCAGGTGCGCTCGCGCCACTCTGTGGCGTGAAGCCGGTCACGGACGTACCACCTATCGGACGAACTCTACAGCGGGATCGTAGTTGCCCGGCGGGAGTTCACCGTGACACTCGATACAGAACGAATCTTCATGGCACACCTCGCAGTTGCGTGGAGAACGCGCGGCGACTATGTCCCGGTGCGCAGCTCGCCACTCTGAAGGATTGGTTCCCGTTCCGTGTGAACGCGGACGCCTCTCGTGACACTCCCTGCACCAGTCTTCGCGCCAAGCGTGGCATGTCTGACAGTCGATCTCAGACTGTCTCTCTGCGTGATCAACGATGAACGTCGGTTCCTGGTGGTTCGCGGGTATTCCTTTTTCGGTATGACACGCGTCGCACGCTTCGTCCGCTGTCACTCCGTCGTGACACGTCAGACATGTTGCCATCCGGGGGGTGGTAGAGATTGCCGGGTCGGCGTTATGCACGAGTTCACCGACGTGACACACGATGCAGTCGACCCCTAGCGCATCGACATGCGCGGTGTGCGGAATAAGCAGATCCCCAGCTGGAGAAACGCTCCTCAGGTCAACATGGCATCCATTACACGCTGCGGTAGGTGGCGTGCTCAGCGTCGCAGGTTCACGCAGCGCGGGCAGAAGGGCGAGATATGCCTCTCCGACCATGCGTACCGCATAGATCGACTGGGCCACGGGACCAGGATCGACATGGCAGCTCTGGCACGGCACGTTCGCATGGGTCGAGTTGGCCCATGTCGCCTGGTATGCGCCCAGTCCCTCAAAGCGCTCATAGAAGGATGGTTGATTAGCGGTGTAGCCTGGGCCAAGAACCAGCACAGAAAAGACCACGAGTAGCAGTGCGGCGCGCCAGTACCTCCGGGCATACGCGACGACGGCGCGCATGCCCCGGCCCGCCGCCTCTGCGACCCGTCGCACTCCTTGGTTCCTCTTGGCGCTCTCCGCTGACAACGTCTCTCCTCGGCAGTCAGAATGTCATCGTTAGTGGCAGTTCAGGCAGTACTGCTCGTCGTGACAGAACATGCAGCCCTCGCTGTTCGCGGCCGCTCGCGGCGCGTGCAACGTCTTGAAGTTGCCCTCGTGGCTGCGCGGCCGTTCTTGGTGGCACTCAGCACAGAAATCTGGTGTCCACGCATGGCACTGTCCACAGTCCTGTTTCGCGCTCTCTTCTTGATGGACCTGGAGCCAATCAGGCTGCAGATGGTCTTCGGGTACATCCTTTCGCGTGTGGCACTTGATGCACTCCTCGCCCGCAGTCTCACCGTCATGACACGTGTCCATGCACATCTCCATAGGCGGCCGATTCAGACCGAGGGGGTTCTCGTAGTGTACAAGCTGCAAGTGACAGTCGACGCACTCGACTTCGAGTATCTCGATGTGCGCTCGGTGCGGGATCAGAAGATCGCCATCCGCGGAGACCGTCCGGTTGATGGTATGACACCTCAGACACGCCTCCGTCGGGGGCGGACCAAACAGGTGCTCTTCACCCGGCCCGCGCAGGAGCTGCGCGTAGAAAGCGGGAACCGACTGAAAGCCATGAAGAATGTGCGGCCAGACACCCGGCGAAATGTGGCAATCCGCGCAACTCATGAGCGCGTGCGTCGATTCCTCCCAGAAGTGCATGGACTCGCGCAACTCCGGATAGCGCTCGTAGTAGGGCGACTGCAGCTTAACGATTCCCGGAAGAATGAGCAGAACCGCGACAACGAGCAAGGCGAGGAGGACTAGAACGGTTCTGCGCCTCTTCCCTGGCCGAGCGGGCTTCTCGCCCGCCACGAGCGTCTGGCCGTCATCGCGGTCCACTTACCGCATCTCCTTAAACTGGTCGTGGCAATGATCGCAGTATGTCTGCTCGTGACACGTCATGCACTGACCCTCAACCTTCACGGCATCCTGGTGAGCACCAATCCACATCCCCTCAGGCCCGTGTGATGCTGGCCGCTGTGCGTGACAGTTCTGACACGGCCCAAGAGAAATGTGGCACGTAAGGCACGCGGACTGATCGCGAAGCGCGCGTGGACCGTGAGTTCTGGTCCAATCCGCTTGTGCATGTTCCGCCTCGAGGGCATCGCGCTCCGTCTGATCCGGCACTCCCTCAAACGGCGACTCTCCCGTGGTGTGACACTGGCGGCACTGTGACACATCGTGACACAACTCGAGACATCCACCGTCGCCGCTTGTGAACACCACGCTTGGATGGAGTGTGGCCCACTCCTCCGGCTCCTCAAGCAGTGAGTGGTGGCAACTAGCGCATTCGTCCATGCGCTTCCATCCCGAGTGACATCCGTACGCCGAGCACAAGCCGCTGAACTCCATCGTCTTGTGCTCTTCCATGTATGGTTCCTGATGCGCCGTCCACTTATGACACTCGACGCACTCTCGTGTTTCCTCAGACAGCCGCAAGTGCGCAGGATGGGGAATTCGGGTGGTTCTCTCCGCGTCGGCACTCCAGGTTTCCTCGTGGCACACAATGCACGCGTCGGCGCGGGGTGTCTCAAACTCGATGTACGCGAGCTCAGTCTCCGGCGAAAGAACCGTGCGGTAGAAGTCGGCGACACGGGCAAACGTACCGAGCAAGCGACCGCGCGAGTCAACGTGACACTGACCGCATGTCATCCCGGTATGCATGGACGCCTGCAACGAGGCGCTGTTGTCTGTGAGCTCAGCGACCCGCCCGATGACGGCAGGCTGAGACATGAGCGTTGCGGGAAGCCCGATCGTGATAATCAGCAAAACCGCCACCAGCCCGACCAAGACCTTCACCCGTCTAGGCGTCTTGCGCAGGCGAGCGGCGCACTTCTCGAGGAAGTCGGTGATCACGGGCCGCTCACCCCTCTTTCGGTCACCGGTCCAGCCATGTGCGCCGACACGACCGGTGCCGTGCCACCTGGCGCAGGATACAAAGCGTGAGCATCGCCGTGCCCGTGAGCGTGCCCGTGGCCGTGCTCACTTTCCGGCTCCTCCATCGGCAGCACCTTGACCGCGAGCGTCACGAGAGCGATGCCGAAGGCAAGGACTCCCACCGCAAGCAGTATCTCGACCAGACTAGGCACATAAACCCCCTGGAACTGGCCGAGCGTGTCGTACACGAAGCCCATTCCCAGTAAGGAGTAGCGCTTAAAGAAGATCGCAACGACATAGAGTATGGCTGCCGTGATCTGAACGGAAGCCAGGTGTCTCGTAGAGCGACGCGACAGCAACACGAAAGATGTGAGACCAAGAGCGAGCACCGGCAGAAAGATCGGCGCATAGGCACCGGTGAAGAACTCGGCCATCCTGATAGAGTAATACGGCGAGGTCGACGTTCCCCAGAAGACGACGATCATCTCGACGGCCAACAGGAACAGGTCGATGATGATGACTGTGGCCAGCAGGGTGGACAGACTCCTGAACATTGATGGCTTGAACTTGTAGCCCGCGAAGTGCTGGACGATATACGCGAAGATAAGTAGCAGCGCGATTCCTGATGCTGTCGCGGAAGTCAGGAATATCGGAACCATGATCGCGGTATGCCACAGTTCACGTGACTTGTTGAGCGCGAGGACAAACGCCGTCGTGGTGTGCAGGTAGATCGCGAATGGTAACGCGATGAGCGTCATGCGATGAGCGAGTTTCTCTCCACCCTTGCGGGTGATCATGACCCACAGGTCGATGAAGCAGATGATCATATATATTGCGGCCGCGCTACCGGTGAAAACGAATGGAGCGGTAAAGTTAGGTGTGATCATGAACCACACCGCACGCCACGGGAGCTTCATGTCGCTCAAGAGGCCGAGCAAAGCGAGCATGACGAGTACTCCGGCCTGGAGCACCGCGAACCGCGCGAGAGGACGGTACTGTTCCGCGCCGAACAGATGAACGCTCGCGTACACCACGAGCCCGCCGGCTGAAAGGCCTACGTAGTACATGTAGTTCACGAACCACAGGCCCCACGGACTGGAGTCGCGCATCGCGAGCACCGCGCCGCCGTGCCTGAGCAGCTCCGTCCATGAAATGGCCGCTAGTCCGATGAAGATGCCGAGAATGGCCATAAATGCCCAGTACCGCGGACCCGCCGTCTTGAGCGCCCCAAAGTTCCAGTCGATCCCAATGAACCGCTTGACTCCTGGGCGCTTCACTACGATTTCACTCACGCGGCATCACCCTACGTACCAGATCATGGGCTCGCAACCGAGGCCCTCTTTAAGACGGAAAACCTTCTTGGTCTTGAGAATCTGTGTCACAGCGCTCTCCGGATCATTGAGATCTCCAAAGGTTCGAGCGCCGACCGGACACGCCTCAGTACACGCTGTGTTCATGCCATTCCTTGTCCGGTGGATACAAAACGTACACTTCTCGATCACCTTCGCCTTGTCCTTGTGCGGGACCTTCGGATTGATGTCGTTTTCCGGAATGTATGGGTACGCCCAGTTGGCGTGCCGAGCACCATACGGGCAGGTGACCAGGCAATTCTTGCAGGAAATACACTTCTTGTAGTCCATGACTACGATTCCGTCAGGCTCTTTCCACGTGGCCTTGATAGGACATCCCAGTACACAGGGCGGTATGCCGCAGTGCATGCACTGCACCGGGAGATACCAAAAATCCCTATCTCCGGCCTCCGTGAAATCGAGACGCGCATACTCCAGCTTGAGCGCGGCAAGCGGCATCTCCAGGATCTTGATGTACTGGAATCCGCCGTTCCGAGGAAGGTTGTTCTCGCGAACACACGCGTATACACACCGGCGACATCCCACACACGCGTTGACGTCAATGACCATGGCCCAACTCTGGTCGCCCGCTTTGTCTGCGTAATAGACGGGCTCGCCTGGATAACACATTGGATCATTCACGTCGCGGAAGTAGTCCAGCGGATCACCGCCCTCGGGAGCGGCCGCGCCAGCCGAAGAGGCGAACAGCGTAGCGAACGCCGGTACCGTACCTGCGGCAAACACACCGAGAAGCACGCCAGCACCCTTAAGAAACCCCCTCCGCGTCACGTCATCCGCGATCCGTTCGGCACGCGTTTCGTACGTCTCCTCAGCGCCAATGGCGGCCTCGGAATAGCCAGCGTCCGAGTGTCGCTCGTCAGTCATCAGTTCGACCTCCCTCGGACAAGTGCGATAGCTAGACCTGCGGCCAGTGCCACGCCAAGGATCGCGAGCACCTGAAGGTACTCAGGATCTCGATGACCGGCTTGCACAGGCGGTCCAGCCATCGGGGTAAATGTGGTGGACTCCGAAAGGATTGAGAACTGAAAGCCGTTGCCCACGAACGGGAGCAATCCCTCAGCGAAGATGAAGCCCGGCGTGTGCGGGTCGTGACAGCCGGCGGACGAACACTTCTGCTCGCCCGCACCGTGTATCCCCGCCTCAAACTCACGGTATATCGCAGAGTGGCACCGATAGCACACCCGCGACACATCGCCTGTGATAGCTACGAGCGTACCGTCCGCTAGCTTGAGTCTGCCGGGATCTCCCGCCGCAGTGTCATGACAGGCAGCGCACGCGGCTCTTCCCTCGCCGAGCGACGCGTGGCCATGCAGCGTGATCTGGTGGCGAGTAAATCCGTTGGGTAGCGTACGCCCCTGCTCGATCTCGCGCTGGGTGACGGGGTGACACGCGGAGCACGGATAAAAGAGTGGCTCGCCCGTGGCCGCCCTACCCGTCACCGGTAACGTCCCCTCGGCGGCTGAAGCGCTGCCGGCAAACGCAAGACATGCGACGGTGAACGAGAGTGCGACCCCGAAGATAGTGATCGATGTCCACCGACTACTCAGTGCACGTATCGGGTACTGATCAGACGTTGCGTGTTCCACTGCGTCTATGGCGGACACACCACCCTTCGTCACGTGGCGAGGAAGAGCGTCAGCCTCTATTAGCCGTTCTCCTCCGCTACCACACATCTTACACAAACACATTCTGCACGATGATGCGGCCCCTGACGTACTTTGCTAATTGCTTCACGCACCCTACAACACATTGTGCCACGATGCACGCAACAGCGTGTACGATACTGTAGGAAGACAAGAAGTCGCAAGCACTCTATCAATTTGCCCGTCGCCAATGAAATCACCCCGGCGACCGGTGACGCGGAGGCAGGATGCACGTCTCGATCCGGAGAAAACGCGTGAAGCGCTCGCCTGGGCGTTCTTGGCGTCCGCGGCTTCCCCGCGTGAGTGGCGCGCTCATTCTCGGCGCAATCGTGGGAGTCGTCTTTGCGGCGCTGCTCGCAACCGCCGCCCTCCTCGAAGGAGCCGGACGCTCCCCCGCTCTGGCCGGCGTGTGCGGCTCGTGTCATGAGATCGCCCCCCACGTCGCCGCGTGGAGAGCTTCTACGCATGCGAACACGGGGTGCCGCTCATGTCACACCGAGTACGCGTGGTACCAGGGTCCACTGTATCGAATCACCGCGCTTGCCGACGATGTCTCCAGATTCGTGTCCCGAGAGCCCACGCCAGCGAGAGAACCTGAGCTCCCCCGTCCGGCAACCCTGGGGATTCCCGATAACGTCTGCCTGCGCTGCCACTCGATGACCCGCGAGCCGAGCACGGGCGACCGGGTCATCATCGACCACGCCGATCATGCCGAGCGCAACGACGCGTGCCTGTCGTGTCACCTCAACACCACGCACCCTGACCCGGAGACCGACATCGTGCTCCTCATGATGGAGCAGTGCTACGAGTGCCACTCGCTCACCCCCGCCCCCGGCGAGCCTTCCGGGGAGTGCGCGGTGTGCCACCCCGCGCACTTGGAGCTGACACCCGCATCGCACGACCCGATCGGCGAGTGGCTCAGGCCAGCTCACGGTGACAGCGCCAAGACAGACACCACGCAGTGCATGATGTGTCACACCGAGCAGTACTGCGTCGACTGCCACGGTGTCTTGATGCCTCATCCGCCCACGTTCGCGCAGGATCACGGCGAGGAGGCCGCGCTGAAGCGCGATGCCTGCGACATGTGCCATGCCCCAGCAGCCGACATCGACCCGTGCAGCGCGTGCCATCATCAAGGATCCGAACCCACCCAACCCTGGGTCCAGCAACACATGTACGCCGTGCGCGACGCCGGACCTTCCGCCTGCTTCGACTGCCACAAGCCCCGGTACTGTGGGCGATGCCACGTGCGTGGCCGACCGAACGCTGGTTCGCTATAGTGGGAACGGATTTGGCTACGCATCGTGTTTCTGCTGGTAGCCAGCGGGGATTCGCGATAGCTTGGAGCTTGCGAAATGGCGTCTTCAGGGTCGCGACCCGCTAACCGGAGGGTTCGCATGAAAAGACCGGACATCACAGGGGCATGGAATCGAGCGCGGCGCCATCGCGGGGCGATGATCGCGATCTCTTTAGTGGGCGCCATGCTGGTGATCGTGCTCGCAACCGCCGCCCTCCTCGAAGGAGCCGCCCGCACCCCCGCTCTCGCCGGCGTGTGCGGCTCGTGTCATGAGATCGCCCCCCACGTCGCGGCGTGGAGAGCTTCTTCGCATGCCAACACAGGGTGCCGTTCATGTCACACCGAGTACGCGTGGCACGATGGCTTCAGGTATCGCGCAACAGACTTCGCCGATGAGGTCTCGCAGTACCTCTCGGGCGATGCCGCCCAAGCCGCGCAACCCGAGCGCCGAGGAGCCGTCGGTCCGATTGCCGAGACTCCCGATAACGTCTGCCTGCGCTGCCACTCGATGACCCGCGAGCCGAGCACGGGCGACCGGGTCATCATCGACCACGCCGATCATGCCGAGCGCAACGACGCGTGCCTGTCGTGCCATCTCAACACCACGCACCCTGACCCGGAGACCGACATCGTGCTCGTCATGATGGAGCAGTGCTACGAGTGCCACTCGCTCACCCCCGCCCCAGGCGAGCCTTCCGGGGAGTGCGCGGTGTGCCACCCCGCGCACCTTGAACTGACACCCGCATCGCACGACCCGATCGGCGAGTGGCAGCGGCCAGCTCACGGTGACAGCGCCAAGACAGACACCACGCAGTGCATGATGTGTCACACCGAGCAGTACTGCGTCGACTGCCACGGTGTCCTGATGCCTCATCCGCCCACGTTCGCGCAGGATCACGGCGTGGAGGCCGCGTCTCTCGACCGCGTCGTGTGTTCCGGGTGCCACTACGCAGCCCCCGATCCCTGCAGCGCGTGCCATCACTCGCTCGAAGGCGCTGTCATCGATACGTGGGGGACACAGCACTACCGTGTGACGCGGATACAGGGACCAGCCGCTTGCATGCGTTGCCACGAAGCGGTCTTCTGCGCGCAGTGCCACGGACGAGGCTCTACGCCTCAATAGCATGCCGAGGCGGGCTTATCCGCCGATCGGCCATGCAAGGGCAGGTGCCGCGTGCGTACGTCCGTGGTCCATGACCGCCAGCATGAAGGTCGAACCGTGTCCGAGCTCGCTCGCCGCGTCGAGTCTGCCGCCGAGTATCTCGCTCAACCGTCGCGAAATGGCAAGCCCGAGTCCGGTACCGGGATTCTTGGCGCCCTGCACCGCTTCGAGTTGCACGAAGTCTTCGAATACCCGGTCGAGGTCTGCGAAACCGATTCCGGCGCCTGTATCGGTGACAGATATCTCCGCACCCCCGGGAGCCGGGCGCACCGCCAGTGTGATGCAGCCGTGATCTGTGAACTTGACCGCGTTGTCGAGCAGGTTCCACACGATCTGCTCGATGAGCTGACGGTCGGTCACGAGCAGACACGACTGGTGTTCGCCGCAACCTTCGACCCGAAACTCAAGGTCTTGCTCCGCGCAACGCGGCTCAACATTTGTGGCCAGCTCCTTGACAACATCGCAAAGATCGACAACCGCTAGCGACGGTTTGGTGCGACCGGAATCGATTGCTGACACGTCGAGCAGATCATTCACGAGGGCAAGAAGGTGACGCCCGGACGACCGCACCATCGCGATCTGTCGCCGCTGCTCTGCGGTCAGGTCACCGGCAAGTCCTTCAGCGAGCAGCCCAGAAAACCCGATAATCGAATTTAGGGGGGTACGAAGCTCGTGACTCATGTTGGCAAGAAACCCGTCCTTTGCCTTCTGCGCCGCTTCAAGCCGGCGGTTGGTGGCGAGCAACTCGCCGGTCCTCTCCTCAACGAGCGCCTCCAGTCTGTCCTTGTGCTCGGCGAGTTCCCGCTCGACCCTGCGCCGGTCACTGATGTCGTGAATGATCGAGTAGAGCAACTTGCGACCGTCCACGTCAGCAGGCCCCGTGTATACCTCAACCTCGCGCACAGACCCATCCGCCAACCGGTGCGAGAACAGGAAGTGGGAACGCTCGGCTGCCGCCTTCGCCATCTCCGTCTTGACCTCTTCGGGCGTCAGCGTGTTGATGTCGATGATGCGCATAGCGGTGAGTGCATCATGCGACCAACCGTAGTAGTGCTCCGCCGCTTCGTTCGCGTCAACAATCGATCCGTCGCGCGGGTCTATAAGGAGCATCACCGAAGCACTGCGATGGAAAAGTTCACGGTAGCGCCGTTCACTTGCTGAAAGGCTCGCCCGTATCTTCTCGAAATGGGCCACGAGCACTGAGAATGCCGCAAGCAACGCAAGAAAGGCGCCTACGCCGTATCCAACTGGGGCGAACCAATCGACATCGCGCAGCAACGGATAGTTGAGGCGGTGAACGCCCCATACGATGAAAACCCATCCTGACAGTCGCGCCCAAACCCCAGCGGTCGCGCGAAGCCAGGCCAGACCCGTCACGATGCTCGCAAGCCCGAGAAAGACGAACCCCGGCATCCTCACCACAAGTGAAGTGGCGTCAACGAGGAGTCCCGTGACCGTCCAGGCCACAACAACACCAGCAGCCACGTACCATGCGTGAGAGATCCTGCTGCCGAGAAACTTAAGCGTACCGGCGAACAAGAGACGCTCGCCACGTTCATCACCTGAGCGCCCGCAAACAGCAAGTCAGCCTGTTCTGTGACGAGTGAGTGGGCTATGTCGAATCCCGCACGCGCGGCGTACGCGACCCACGCTGCAGTCCATAACCCAAGATGCGTCTCACGTGACGATGCGTACAGGTATCCAAAGACCGCAACCAGCACGATGGCACCGATCAGCACCGCGACCTGTGCTGGCGTCAACCAGTCCACCAGAAGTAACCCTTCTCGCGCTACGCCCTGACGCGTTCGACGAACTCCGCGAGCGTCATCTGACCGATGTCGCCCTCGGTGCGCTCCCGTACCGCGATTGCGTCCCGCTCGGCCTCCTTGTCACCAACCACGAGCATGTAGGGGATCTTTCGCTGCTGAGCCTTAGCTATCTTGACCCGCATCGGCTCGTTCTCAGCGTACGTCTCGACGCGCACTCCACATGCTTGAAGTCTTTCGCGGACTGAAGAGGCGTGCTCGAGGTGCCGATCGGCGATCGGGATGATGACCGCCTGCACCGGCGCAAGCCACACCGGGAACGCGCCAGCGTAGTGCTCGATGAGAATGCCGAGGAACCGCTCCATCGACCCGAGGATCGTGCGGTGCAACATGAACGGCCGGGCCTCGGTGTTTGAGGCTGTGCGATATGTCATGTCGAAGCGCTCTGGATTGTTGAAGTCGACCTGGATCGTCCCGGTCTGCCACGTGCGGCCGATGGCGTCACGCAGTTTGATGTCGATCTTGGGTCCGTAAAAGGCGCCGTCACCCTCGTTGATCGCATAGTCCATCCCGCGTGAATCGAGCGCGTCTTTTAGTCCAGCGGTTGCCACGTCCCACATCTCATCCGAGCCTATGGACTTCGCGGGTTTGGTGGAGACCTCGGCGGTGTACTCGAAGCCAAACACGCCATTTACGCTGTCGACAAGGTCAAGCATCTCGATAACCTCTGGTGTCACCTGTTCAGGCGTGCAAAAGATGTGCGCGTCGTCTTGCGTGAATCCCCGTGCGCGCATGAGGCCGTGCACCACTCCGGAAAGCTCGTGACGATACACTGTGCCAAACTCGAACATGCGCCACGGCAGGTCGCGGTAGGACCGGACGCTGTTGTTGTAGACCATGATGTGGCCGGGGCAGTTCATCGGCTTGATGCCGTAGTCAGCAACCTTGCCCTCACCCTCATCTACCTGGAAGAAGTACATGTTCTCGCGGTAGTTGTCCCAGTGCCCGGAGGTCTTCCACACGTCGGCTTTGTACATGTGCGGAGTGATGACCTCGTCGTAGCCGCGGCGGTAGAGCTCTTGGCGCATCCACTCCTGTATGATGCGCAACACTCGCGCTCCGTTGGGATGGTAGATGGGCAACCCGGCTCCGGCATCCTCGTGCAAGCTAAATAGATCGAGCTCTCGGCCGAGTCTGCGGTGGTCGCGCTTCTCGGCCTCGTGCAAGCGGTCGAGGTATGCGGCGAGATCTTTCTCCGTGAACCATGCGGTCCCATAGATGCGCTGGAGCATCGGCCGCGCCGAATCACCACGCCAGTACGCGCCTGCGAGTTTCATGAGCTTAAACGCGCCGATCCTGCCGGTATGCGGAATGTGGGGACCTCTGCACAGATCGGTGAAGGCACCCCCACGGTACACGGAGATGACCTCGTCTTCTGGCAACTCGTCGATCAGCTCCCGCTTGAACGGGTCGCTAGCGAACACGTCGAGCGCCTCGAGCTTGGTCACCTCGGCGCGCTCAAACGGGCGTTCCTCGGCGATGAACCGCCGCATGCGCTCCTCGATGACGGGCAAGTCTTCCGGCGTGAGCTGAGTGTCGATCTGGAAATCGTAGTAGAAGCCGTCTTCGATCGCCGGTCCCACGCCAAAACTCGCCTCAGGATAGAGCGACTTGATCGCCTCGGCCATGACGTGCGCGGTTGAGTGACGCAACAGGTGGAGCGCTTCAGGGCTGCGATCGGTGATGATGGAGACCGTGTCACCCTGCGAGACAACATGTCCGAGGTCGACCTCTCGCTCGCCAACAATCCCCGCTAGGGCAGCTTGCGCGAGACGCGGGCCTATCGCCGCAGCGACATCCACAACGGTTGAGCCTTTAGGGATCCGCTTCTCGCTGCCATCGGGAAGACCGACTGTAATCTCTGACATGAATGTTCTCCTTGGACAAGGAACGACGTCCCGCCAAGGCGAGACGTCGGCGGCGTTCATGACAATGGTACTACGCTACTGCTTGGTCCTGCAGTAAGGACACACGCTCCAGTTGAGCTTGAGGGCACGTTCGCACTCAATACACGGCTTGCGGAGCTTCTTCATGCAACTCGGACAAATGAGGAAATCATTGTCGACTGGCTTGTGACAAGAAGGGCAGCTCTCGAAATCTCGCTGGAGCTGCATCTCCTTCGCACGGATCTCAAGATCACGCTCCAGCGCGTCCTCCGCGAACTCTGGAGGCCGGACCACGAGGTAGACCACCCATCCGGCGAAGGGAAAGATGAGCGCGGCAAGAGCCCAGAACCATCCCATCGCGCCGCGACGCTCCGCGTCGCGATAGGTCCAAAAGACAAGTGCGATGTGGAGTACTACGAAAAAGAGGGTACAGAGCTGGCGCACGAGAACGAACTCGGCGCTTGCCGTGATCGGGTCAAAAATCCCTTCCATGTCCTCCCTCTCGCGTACGTGCCAACACCGTGTACGCTCCAGACGAGCGGCCGAAGCTCTCGAATGACACCGCAACGAGCTAGAGGGATTCTAGCAGAACAGCAGGCGCTAGCCACTGACGATGGCCTCCGCGGCGGTCCTGACGCTGCCGGTGACAACCGCGCCCGCTGAGTTTGCGGCCAGCGCGGACACGACACCTGCGGAAACGCTGTGGGCAACCTGAGGCGTCTTTCCGGTCACACGCACAATCGTGTTCGCGAGTTCGGCAGCCGGAAGAGCACGCGGCGACCCGGGCGCTACAGCGACAAAGCGTCCGCACACTCGCGCGAGCGCAGAGACGATGCCCTCAGCATCCTTGTCGGCCAGTACGCCGAGAACGACCGCCGGGCGCGCCTCACAGTCAGGCCATGCCAATGCAATAGCCGCGGCGAGTACCTCGGCGCCCTCCGCATTATGGGCGGTGTCGACGACGAGCCATGGTTCACGCCTCACCACCTCAAACCGGCCCGGAATCCTCGTCTCCGACGCAACACGGCCAACGATCGCTGAATCGAGCGCCCTGCCCAGATAGGCCTCCCCAGCGGCGATGGCGGTTGCCAGATTGGCGCCTTGGTACGACGGGCCGCGGAGTGCGAGGTTCCCGTACGCCGCCTCAACTCCCCAGACATCAACGATGGTGGCCGCATCGGGCGCGTCGGGGTTGCGCGTGACGGCGTAGCGGATTGTCTCGTCTTCGGCAACGGGACTCTCGGCGTGCTTGGAACGAACCGCGCGCAGGAGCGCGGCATCACCCACGGCAGCAAGTCGCCGCTGAAACGTTCGCTCGACTCCCCGGGTACCCGGCCCGAGAATCGCCATCGACCGCGCCTTGATGATGTGCGCCTTGTCACTCGCGATCTCACCGCGCGTCTCACCCAGGTACTCGGTGTGATCGAGCGCGACTCCAGTAACGACAGCCACCTTGGGTTCGACCACACTCGTTGCGTCCCACCGCCCACCCATTCCCACCTCGAGTACGGCTACCTCGACCGCGCACTCTCGATACGTCCACAGAGCGGCCGCGGTGAGGATTTCAAACTCAGTGGGCTCCACCCCGGCACGACGGGCCGCGTCGAGCGCCACCTTCACTCCCCGTGCAAACATCTCTTCGTCTACGGGAGTGCCATCTACTTCGATGCGCTCGGTGTAGGAGTGCAGCTCGGGACTGGTGTACAAGCCGGTCCGCAACCCATGAAACCGGAGCAAAGCTTCGATGAAACGCGCGGTGGATGATTTTCCGTTGGTTCCAGTGACTTGAACCGCATCGAACTTTCGGTGAGGCCAGCCGAGAACTTCGGTCATGGCGGTGATAGCCGTCAAGGACGGATTGACCCCGAACGTGAGTGCGTTACCGAGCGCCGAGACCGCATCCCGATACGTGAAACAGTGGTCCACCGCGCCGCGCTACCCTTCCAGTTCGTCGAGTTGCCCGCGCAGTGCCGACACCCGATCGGCTAGGTCAGCTTCCTTGGCGCGCTCTTTCGCGATCACGTCAGCGGCGGCCTTAGCGATGAAGTGCTCGTTTGCGAGTTTTCGTTCCACCTTCGCAAGATCATCAATGGCCGATGCGAGCGCCTTTGCGATCCTGGCGCGCTCGGCCTCGAGATCGACGAGTCCTTCGAGCGGGACGTAGACCTCCATGCCAGCCGCTACCGCATTCACAGAGTGGGCCGGCTTCTCGACATCTGCTCCAGCCGTGACGCTGTCGATGCCGGCCAACGCGTGCAAATAGCCGAACTCCGTGGAGATGAGGCGGTCGTCAGCGTCTGATTGCGTCTTGATGAACACGGGTAGGCCCCGCTTAGGAGAAATCCCGTAGCGCGCGCGAACCGCCCGCACCCCGGCGACGATCTGAAGCATCCGACCGACCGAGTGCTCGGCATCTTCGTCAATGAAGTGGGCAAGCGAATCAGGCTCTGGCCACGTGGCGACCATGAGCGAAGGGGCGCGTTCCGACTCCGCGAGCGGTAGATTGCGCCAGATCTCCTCGGTCACGAAAGGCATCATGGGGTGTAGCAAACGAAGCGCTGTGTCGAGGACGAACACGAGGTTTCGTTGCGCGACCACGCGAGCGGCGCGCTCCTCGGCAGTCGCATGGTCGGCCGCGCCCGCGTTGATGCGGGTCTTGGTGAGTTCGATGTACCAATCGCAGAACTCGTTCCAGAAGAACTCGTAAAGAGCGCGGGCCACCTCGCCAAAGTGATACGACGCGATCCCCCTGTCCACCGCGACCGCAAGTTTGGCGAGACGTGACAAGACCCACGCGTCGGCGACCGTACCAACTTCAGGAGGCCCAGGCACGTAGTCATCGCCGAGATTCATGAGCACAAAACGGCTCGCATTCCAAACCTTGTTTGCGAAGTTGCGCGAGGACAGAAGCTTCTCCTCGGCGAATCGGATGTCTTGTGTACCCGTCGTCTGAAGCATGAGGCCAAAACGCATGCCGTCAGCGCCGTAACGCTCCATGAGTTCAAGTGGATCGACCCCCGTGCCAAGCGATTTGCTCATCCGCTTGCCCTCAGCGTTGAAGACGGTCGGGTGAATGATCACGTCCTCAAAGGGAACCTTTCCGTCAACGCAGTGCATGCCGCTCATGATCATCCGGGCAACCCAGAGGAAAAGGATGTCGCGGGCGGTCGACAGCGCGCCAGTGGGATAAAAGTAGTCGAGATCCGCACTCTGGGTGGGCCATCCAAACGTCGCGAACGGCCAGAGCTGCGATGAGAACCACGTGTCGAGAACGTCCTCGTCCTGCCGGACGGCAGCGCCGCACTCCGGGCACACGTCGAGGTCGGTCATCGACGCGATAGGGCGAGGAGTCGATCCGTCAGCTCCGGTACACCGCTCGTCATCACAGTAGAACACCGGAATGCGATGTCCCCACCACAACTGCCGAGAAATGCACCAGTCGCGAATGTTCTCCATCCAGTGATAGTAGACGCTCTCCCACCGCGGAGGATGGAACGTGACGCGTCCATCCCGAACTGCGTCGATCGCGGGCGCGGCGAGCGGCCTCATGTCGACGAACCACTGGTCGGAGAGGTACGGCTCGATAGTGGTGTGACACCGGTAACAGTGTCCTACAGAGTGCACGTGCGGATCCACGCGCACGAGCAGGCCAGCGGCATCCATGTCAGCCACCACTCTGCGTCGCGCCTCGTATCGGTCGAGACCGGCGTACGGGCCACCCTCTTGAGAGATGGTGGCGTCAGGATTCATCATGATGATCTTGGGGCACCCGTGGCGTTCGGCGATCTCAAAATCATCAGGATCGTGGGCCGGGGTGACCTTGACAACTCCGGTCCCGAACGTCGGATCCACGTGGGCGTCAGCCACTATGGGAATCCTTCGACCCAGTAAAGGCAGCAGCACCTCGGATCCAACGAGGTGGCGATAGCGCTCGTCGTCCGGGTGGACCGCCACGCACGTATCCCCGAGCATCGTCTCAGGCCGGGTAGTGGCCACAACAACGTGATCGACGTCGCCAACGGGCTCGACAAGCGGGTAGCGGAAGCGCCACAAGCTGCTTTCGAGGTCCTCGTGTTCGACCTCTATGTCGGAGAGCGCCGTCGTGCAGCGGGGGCACCAGTTTATGATGCGCTTACCACGGTAGATGAGCCCCGCCTCGTACCAGTCGACAAAGACCTTGCGCACCGCCTCCTGGTAGCTGGGATCCATGGTGAACCACTCATCAGAGTAATCGCACGAACAGCCCATCGCCTTGAGCTGCTGGATGATGGTGGAGCCATGTTCCTCGCGCCACTCCCAGCACCGTTCGATAAAGGCCTCTCTTCCGATCTCGTGCCTTGACACCCCCTCGGCGGCAAGTTTCTGCTCCACTTTGTTCTGTGTCGCAATGCCGGCATGATCGGTCCCCACCACCCACTTGGCAGGTCGTCCAGTCATCCGCATCCGGCGCACAACCACATCTTGAATGGTGTTGTTGAGCGCGTGCCCCATGTGCAGCGATCCAGTCACGTTTGGAGGGGGTATGACCACCGAAAACGGTCGAACGCCGTCGTGCCGCAACGCCTGCTCGAAGTAGCGGCCGCGTATCCACGAATCGAACACCGCCGATTCGACCGCCGTTGGATCGTACGCTTTAGGCATTTCGCTCATGTGTGCAGCTTCTCTCTCGCCGTCCGTACCGTGCACCGATTCTAGCGCACAGTGACGAGCGCACACATGCGTCATCTCTGAGGCCATCGCAAGCCCTGTCGCATACTTTCGACGTATCGGCGAATACCAATACTCCTATAAGTATGCGGCACGGACTCGGACCGGTGATGTGCGGACACCCTGTGAGCTGGTATACAATGCCCAGGAGAGGCACCTTGCGTGGTGCTCTCTTCACAGTACCGACGGCGTCGGCTTGGATGAACCGGCGCCGTCGCGTCGTTTTGGAACCTATCGCCGCCGCACGAGTACTCTCGCGCGCCCCCACCCAACGGCTAACCTTTAGGCGCTCGCCTCGATTTCAATATCGCGCACGAGCGTGGGCGGTGCCGTCCCGTCCACCGCCTCTTGCGTCACGATTACACCTTGGATGTCATCCGCGTCAGGCAAATCGTACATTGTGTCGAGCAATATCCCCTCGAGAATCGATCTCAGCCCGCGCGCTCCCGTTCCGTGCGTGATCGCCTGCCGCGCGATCGCCCGTAGCGCGTCGCCAGTGAACTCGAGAGTGACACCCTCGAGCTCAAAGAGACGTCGATACTGCTTGACGAGCGCATTCTTTGGCTCGGTCAAGATGGACACAAGGTCGTCTTCGGTGAGGTCGTCAACCGAGGCGAGCACCGGCAGGCGACCGACGAATTCCGGGATGAGTCCGTATTTGTGCAGGTCTTCCGGGAGCACTTGGCCGAGCAGCTCTCCCGCGCCCGTCTCTGATGAGTGGGCAAGCTCCGCGCCGAACCCGAGGCCGCGCTTGCCCACGCGGTCGGCGACGATTTTGTCGAGGCCCACGAACGCTCCTCCGAGAATAAAGAGCACGTTGGTGGTGTCGATGCGGATGAGCTCCTGCTGCGGGTGCTTGCGGCCACCCTGCGGCGGAACAGCTGCCTCGGTTCCTTCGAGGATCTTCAGGAGAGCTTGCTGCACGCCCTCGCCAGAGACATCACGGGTGATCGAAAGGTTTTCCGCCTTGCGGGCGACCTTGTCGATCTCATCGATGTAGACGATGCCCACCTCGGCGCGCTTCACATCGAAATCTGCCGCGGTTATCAGCTTGAGCAAGATGTTCTCTACGTCTTCGCCAACGTATCCAGCCTCGGTCAGAGCGGTGGCGTCTGCGATAGCGAATGGAACCTTGAGGATTCGTGCGAGCGTTTGGGCGAGAAGGGTCTTTCCGCATCCGGTAGGGCCGAGCATCAAGATGTTGCTCTTGGCGAGTTCCACATCGTCCGGCCCAGATGACGGCATCGAACGGACTCTCTTGTAGTGGTTGTACACGGCGACCGAGAGAACCTTCTTGGCTCGATCTTGTCCCACCACATAGTCATCAAGGATCGAAAAGATCTGCTGCGGCGTCGGCAGTTCTTCACTCACCGGAACGACGGCTTTGGCGGCAGGCAGCTCGTCTTCTACGATGTCGTTACACAACTCGATGCACTCATCGCAGATGTAGACGCCCGGACCGGCGATGAGCTTGCGCACCTGCCGCTGCGTCTTACCACAAAATGAGCAAATCAGCTGCTCGGCGCTATCAGAAGAACGGGCCACCTACGCCTCCGTCTTTGCGCCACGGCTCACCACAACTTCGTCGACGAGGCCGTAGGCCTTGGCTTCCTCAGCTGTCATGATGTTGTCGCGATCAGTGTCGGAATGTATCTTCTCCGTGGGCTGCCCAGTGTGCTCAGCCATGATATTGTCGAGCGCCTCTCGCATACGAAGCATCTCGCGGGCCTGGATCTCAATATCGCTCACCTGACCCTGAGTGCCGCCCCACGGCTGATGGATGAGGATGCGGCTGTTAGGAAGTGCGAACCTCTTGCCCGCGGCGCCTGACGCGAGCAGCACCGCCGCCATCGACGCGCACTGTCCGATGCAGATAGTCGAAACATCGCACTTGATGTACTGCATCGTGTCGTAGATGGCCAGACCCGCTGTGACCGATCCGCCTGGCGAGTTGATGTAGAGGTTGATGTCTTTGTCCGGCTCCGCGCTCTCAAGGTGCAGCAGCTGCGCGATGACAAGGTTGGCGATGTCGTCATTGATCTCATGTCCGAGAAAAACGACCCGCTCATTGAGCAAGCGCGAAAAGATGTCGAAGCTGCGCTCGCCACGGCTCGTCTGCTCGACGACGATCGGGACAAGGTTCATCGCGCCGTGATCCATGGATGCTCCTGTCTTGGTGCGGGCATGCGCTTCACGCCCGATTCTACTGTGTCTCATCGGACTCGTCGTCCTCCGCGCCGTCGCTGCCATCAGAAGGGTCCGATTCGACGATTTCGACGTTAGCAGGATCGGTCAACCACTCGACCGCCTTGCGACGAGTGAGGGTTTCGGCAATGACCTCAGCGGCCATCGTGTCGGCCCAACGCTCTTTGAGCTCCTCTACCGCCACCTCACCAACCTCGGCGAACCGTAGGTACTCCTGTTCGACATCATCCTCGGTGATCTCAAGTCCAGCCGCTCGGAAGAGCGCCTCGAGGGCGAGTTCCTCCCTCACCAAGACCTCTGCCTGCTTGGAGATGTCACCGGCTATGCGCTCCATCTCGAACCCGGTCGCCTCGGCATACTGCTCTAGCGTCATTCCCCGCTGCTCTAGGCCCTCGACAAACTCCTTGAGCATCGAATCGCGCTTCGAATCAACCATCGCCTGCGGCGCCTCGCCTTCGAGCCGCTTGGCGATCTCGGTTCGCACGTTGCGCTCCAAGACACGCTCACGACCCGCGGCCTTGGCCTCATCGAGCCTCATCTTGATGTCGGACCGCATGGCCTCCATGCTCTCGAACCCGCCCGCGCTCTCGGCGAACTCGTCGTCGATCAGGGGCAGCACCTTCGCCTTGATCTCGTGAACCTCGACGTCAAACGCGGCGGTCTTTCCAACAAAATCCGGGTTCGATGATGTATCGGGCACCTCAAACTCGATCCGAGTGGTCTCGCCCGCCTTCAGGCCCAGAAGACCCGCATCGAACTCAGACGGCATGAGCCCTTTGCTCATCTCGTAGAGGTATTTATCGACTGAGTTGCCCTCGTAGGTCGCCCCGTCAACTGTTCCCGTGAATGAGATCAAGACATAATCGCTGTCGGCCACGCCCCGGTCTTCGACCGGTTCAAGACTGGCGAAGCGCTCTCGAAGGTGCTCGATCTGCGCATCGAGCTCTCGCTCCGACGCCTCAGCCGGGGGAACCTTCACCGAGATGCCCTCGATCGATGAAACGGTCAACTCCGGCTTGACCGGCACCTTTGCCGTGAACACGAAGGGCTCTCCTTGGACGAGGTCCGCGATCTCGTCAACCTCAGGATGCGCGATGGCGCTGAGCTTCTCGGCACGAACCGCCTGCGGGTAGACCGTATTGAAGAGTTCTTCCTGCGCCTCGCCGAGGACATAATCACGACCGACATGGGTGTCGAGCACCGGACGCGGGATCTTGCCTTTGCGAAAGCCGGGAATCTTCACGCTCTTGGCAAGCTTCGCGTACGCTTGGTTGATCGCCTGCTCAACCGCTTCCGGCGGAACTGTGACGGTCAACGCGACGGTGTTAAGGTCAACCGGCTCGACCGAAGTCTTCAAGGCGTCAGTGCTCAATGGTCCTCCTCGACGGTACTCGCACGAACAGTGGTATCCGTTGCTGGTGCGGGCGAGAGGACTCGAACCTCCACGGTTGCCCACCAGGACCTAAACCTGGCGCGTCTGCCAATTCCGCCACGCCCGCTCGGCAAAGCGACTCACTAGTATAGCGAAACAACCACTGGGCCGTTTACTCCGCCCTGAACAGCTCCTCGTAAAACCCTGCCGTGCTCACGGTCACCTCGACTGGACCTTCACCGCGATTGCGCCAGAACCAGCCATGCGTACCGTCGATTGGCGCGACAAACGTCCCTGCACCCGATTCGGTCGCGGCTCCCGCCCAGTAACTGGTGGTTGCCACGGCCGCGCCCTCCCCGTGCATGTCGAAGTTGACGGGCCCACCTTCACTGATCCACTCGAAGACGATACTCTCGCCTTCACTCATTCGCACCTTCACTTCCGCGCCTTCGCCAGGTTGCAGCGTCACCGACATCGAGTCGGCACGCTTGGCGAGGTCAGTCTGAGACACGATCGCCGCCGGGGTCACGTCCTCTTCGCCGGAGAGCGCATGCCCGTCAGCCTCTGCGGACCGGGTCAGGCCGAGTGCGTCTCCCGCTCCGGTGATGTCTATCCCGTACTCCACCGGCAACACAAAGAGGATGAGGATCGCCACAGCCACCACGATTGAGATCGCAACCGACTTAAACAGCTGCGCGCCAGTCGGTCCTGAAGCAACATCCGTCACGCTCCCACCGCTCTTTGCGCGCGAGCGTCGCTTCGCGGAAGAGCGGCTATTGGGGGATTCGTTCATCTCTGTCATCAGTGTGTTCCTTCCTAGCCGGCAAACAGCCCGGCAAGTTGGTATCCGGTAAGGACAAAGCCCGCGGTCATCAGCACCATGTTCGCGGCGAACGCGTGCCGCTCGAACGTTGGAGACCTGCGCCATGCGTTCATTGCGACAAGAATGGCGGCGAGCGCCAAGACCTGGCCGATTTCAACACCAACGTTGAACGCGAGCAAGTTTGCGACAAGACCTTCGCGAGCGAGATCGTACTCGAGGAACTGTGTAGCCAGGCCAAAGCCATGGATGAAACCAAAGCCAAGTACCATCATTCGAGGATCAGGCCTAAAGCCCAACATCCGCTTAAGCCCGCCCACATTGTCGAGCGCCTTGTACGCCACCGAAAGCCCGATGATGGCATCCACCATGTAGGCGCTCACATTGGTCTCGACGAGTACGCCCAGAATCAGCGTCACGCTGTGCCCAATCGCGAACAAGGTGACGTAGTGCCAGACGTCTCGCATTTTGTGCAGAAAGAAGATGACTCCGACCAAGAAAAGCAAATGGTCGTAGCCTGTCACCATATGTTTGGCGCCAAGGTAGATGAATGGAATCACCTGTGCGCCGGTGGTCTGAGCGATGAATATCTGATCAGCGGATGCAACACCGTGCGCGAAGGCGGCCGGTGCCACTGCAAGCGTGACCACTATGATCACTGCGGCTGCCACGATACCCAACTTTAAGAACGGAACGACTCGGTACATGTGATTGGACCCGCCTCTAAGAATCGTAGGGACATGAGCGGTGTGAAACCGTCCGTGACAGTATCGCACCGAGCGAGCCACCGGAAGTGCCCCGGCAGGGATGCGAGCGCCGCAGTCTCAGATCCGCAAGATAGTGAACGAGCGCTCCGGCGGCGGCACCGATGACACCACACCCTGGAACGTCATTTCCAAATCGAGACAAGGACTGAACTCGCCGCCCGTGTGGGCGGCGAGCAGTCCGACGCATACAGTCGATGTCGCCACGGAGTCGCGTGGCCGGGTCGAATCGGCTTCAGCACACGTCGTGTCACAGGCGCTGGCTACGCAGGAAAATGCGTGGCCGCACCCGAGTACGATGACGGCCAGCACAACGGCAGCGCACGCAACGGAAAGTCTTCTCGTCAGCACCATGGTGCGGCACATAATACACTGTGTGCCTCAACCACCGGGCTCATCCACGGATTCTTCACGCAATTGGAGCGTGCGGAGTGCGGCGGCCTGCGAGCGGCATCGCCTCGACCACGAGGTCCATCACTGGCACAACCCTGAGTCCCAAGCTGTGCACCTCGTTGAGCTCGGTGATCTGCAGGCGACAGTTCTCGCACGGACATGCGAGCACCTCTGCGCCGGTCTTGCGAATCTGCTCGACCTTCTTCGCGCCGCTCTTCAGCCGAACGCTATTGAACTCCTCCATCGCGACAATCCCGCCGCCGCCTCCGCAGCACCACTGCTTCTCGCGGTTGGGGGTCATGTCGACAAAATCATCGGCGATCGCACCGAGAATGCGACGAGGCTCCTCGAACACTCCACCGCACCTCCCTGTCTGGCACGGGTCGTGGTAGGTGACCCGCTCGGCGATACCTTCTGCGTCAACCGTGATCCGCCCCGATGCGATGTATTCATCGATAACCTCGAGGATATGGCGGACCTTAAACGGCATCTTCTCCTTCGCCCACGCCTCGTAGAAGAGCTTCGCGACGCGATAGGCGTGCCCACACTCCGTGATCACGACCTCTTTCACGCCAAGTCGAAGCGCCTCATCCATGTAACGTTTCGCGATGATTCGCGCCTTCTCGGGATCGCCGTAGAAGTAGCCGTAGTTGGCCGATTCAAAAAACGAAAGTGTCCAGCTCGCGCCGGCCTGGTTGAAGATCACCGCCGCCGGCATGATCGAGTGCGATCCAGCAAGCGCCACGTAGAGGATGTCGGCTCCCTGCCTGTCGACGGGAATCTCCGCCGAGGGATCGCCGGTGAGCTCTCGAACCTCGGCCTCAATGTCTTTGAATCCCTCCACAAGACCGTCGCGGAACATCTCGGCGTTCTCGCCCTTGAAGATCGCCGCATCGGCGAGCTGGCCGAGCATATCGTTTCCTCTGCCAGCCGCGATAAGGATCCCCTTGGCGGCCGAGACGACCCACTGCGTGTCGATCGAGAACGGACAGTAGTACATACACCTTCGACATCCCGTGCACGCGTACGTCGACTCGTACAGCTCATCAAGCATATTCTCGTCCGGATCACGCGCCTCGTAGAGGGCGGGAACGAACTCGCCCGCTTTGGTGAAGTACTTCCGATAAATCTCCCGGACAAGCTCGGCGCGGCGCGCGGGCAGGTACTTGATGTCACCGGTCGCGACATACTGATGGCACGCGTCCTTGCAGATCGCGCAACGCACACAGATGTCCATGTACTGCTTGAGCTGGCGGTTCATCCGCTTATCAAGCACGCCGATAATCGTGTCGATCTGATGTTTCTCCAACGGCGCCATGGACTACTCAGAGCTCCTTATGAGGTTCGTCGCGAACACGCCGATAGCATGCGTGAGCTTCGAGAACGGGAAGTACATCAGAAAAGCCGAGACAAACAGCATGTGCCAGTTGAGCGCCCACTTCTCACTCGACTGCGCGAGTGCTTCCGGAAAGGACGGCCGGAAGGCGAGGAGCGACTGGAACCACTCCATGTAGACCGATGAAGGCAGGTCGCCAAGGAATCTCATGTGGTTACCCATGATGATGATGCCAAGGAGCAACGCGAGGAGCAGGTAGTCTTCGGGCGTGGACAGCGCCCGGTACGGCCCGAAGGTCCGCCGCGCCAGCCAGTACAGAACACATGCCAGCATCACGACACCGACGATGCCTCCGCTCCACGCCGCGAACACTTTCATCCCGTCTTGCCCGATGAGCGCCACGAGCGTGTCGAACTCGCCGATGAGTCTCAGGTGACCGATAAAGCCCGCGAGCGCCGCCACGTGGAACGCCATGGCCACCACCATGAGACGGGGTTCAATCTCGAAGCTCTGCGGAGCGACGAACGTGTCTTTGAGCAGCTTACCCAGCCTGCCGGATCGAGAGGCCGGTTTCGGGTAAATGCCGAGCCTCACCGGAGACGCGGGTGTCCGCGCCCACTGCCATACACGCCACGACATTCCCAGCACGAAAACCGCGATGCTCGCATAAACGAGCAGGCCCGATGCTATAAAGGAGAAGGTGTCCATCTGTGCCTCCCTGGGGGCTACTTGACCCGCCTGATGAGGAAGACGTACTCGCTGCCGACCTTCTCGGCCTGGAGGAGTTCCTGACCTGTCGACTTCGCCCACGCGGTGATGTCGGGAATCGAACCGGCATCCGTGGCCGTCGCCTTAAGTACGCCACCGATAGGGACGCTCGCAATGTTCTGCGACACCCGGACCATGGGCATCGGGCAGAGCAGTCCGCGCAGGTCGAGATCGAGATCCGGGGTGATATCGCTCATGATTCGCACTCCTTACGTAGTGGTGACGTACGGCAGGCCCGCTTCTGGGCGCCGCCGCGATTGGTTTAGATGAAGAACTGCACCTGCGACTCTTCGGCTTCAGCAAGCATGAATCCCACTCCCACAGGCTCCTGTACGCCTTTCACGAATGCCTCTTGCGGGATCTCCATAACATCCATCGACATCTGGCATCCGTACATCCGAACGCCAAGTTCGACCGCGAGATCGCGCAGTTGCGGCAGTGTAGCGACGTTCTGGGCACCCATCATCTTGCCGAACATCCACCGGCCCATCCCGCCAAAACTGAACTTGCTCGGATTGGCCTTTTCGATACCGCCGCCATACATGAGCCCGAGCATCTTCCCGAAGAGGGACGTGCCATGTCTCGCGTCGGCACGCTTGATGGCGCGCAGACCCCAGAAGGTGAAGAACATGACGACGTCGAAGCCCATCGCCTTGGCGCCTGTCGCGATAATGAACGCGCCAAACACCCGGTCCATGTCGCCGCTCATGACGACGAGCGTCATCTTCTTGGGCTTCTCCGACGGTTCATCCGCCACTCTACTGGCCTGACTGAGGGCCTCGCTCACATCAACACTCATTCTGCCTTCCTTCATTGATCGCCTGTCAGGACTCGCATCGCGCATTTCACCCGTTTACGCAAGATGTACGCCATTCTAGCGCACTCCACAAAATATCCCAGGGGGTATTTTTTGGCGCAGTTCTCCGTGGACCCCCCGGCGAGAGAGCTTCACGCCCTAGAGTAGCAAACGTCGCCGATACGTGTAGAGATGATACGCGTTGAACGCGACAAAGAGCCCGCCTGCGACCATGTGAGCACGCTCCCTATCGAGGGCAGCCAGAAGCAGAAGCGCGCCGAGCGATCCGAGCATGCCGCGTTTCGCTATTCGCATCTTCTCGCGCTGGGTCATCGGCGCGCAGAGGCGCTGCTGCGCGATGGCCGACGCGGATGCCGGAAGCTGAGATGCTTCGACGACCTGCTCCGCAGTGATCACCTCGTGGTCGTACTTGACAAGCATGCTCCCTGTTCGCGCGTTGGAGGTGACAGACAGAATCCCGCGAGCGCCGCGAAGCGCGGATTCGACCTCGCTCACGATCGCGGGATCACGCAGCCCCGCATGACGAAAACGGAGCCTTCCGTCGATCTGACTAGCGACCACGTTCGTCCTCCCCCCGGGCCGGTGACGGCGGAAGCATCGGGCGCATGGCATTCAGTGCAACACCCACCGTCGTCAGGTTGTGAAGCAGCGCAATTGTGCTCGGCTGAACTCGGCCGACGAGACCCAAACCGAGGTACCCTGTGTTGAGCGCCACGCTCGACCCGAAGTTCTGCCGTATGCGCCTGAGCGTCGTCTGCGCAATCTGCCGAGCGACAAGGAGCTCAGAGAGTTCATCTCCCAACAGCACGACGTCTGACACTTCGCGCGCCAAGTCCGCTCCATCACGCATCGCTACGCCGACATCGGCGGCCGAGAGTGCCGGGGAGTCATTGACGCCGTCCCCCACCATGAGCACTATGTGCCCTTCGGCCTGGAGCTCACGCACTATGTCGGCCTTATCCATCGGCATGACCTGGGCCCGCCACTCCTCGATACCAGCGGCGGCCGCAATCGTGGCCGCCGTTGCCGGAGTGTCACCCGTGAGCATGATAACCCGCTCGATACCCTGTTCCCTGAGACCGCGCACCACTTCAGCGGCCTCCTCGCGCATCGGGTCTTCTATGCAAAGCGCGCCAACGAGCTCGCCGTCGACCGCGAGGTGCAGCAGCGAGTAGCCCTGCCTTGCCCAGCGCTCGACTTCCTCATGCTTCCTCTCATCGAGCGCAATTCCCTCGTCCTCATGCACAAAGTGCCGACTCCCCACAAGAACCCGTTTTCCATCGAGCCGCGAAGCGACACCATGTGCGACGACGTATTCGACCTCGGCGTGCTCCTCGTGATGATCGATCCCGGCGGCCTCAGCGCTCCTCACGACCGCGCGGGCGACCGGGTGCGGGAAGTGCTCCTCAAGACATGCCGAGAGGCGCAGCACATCGTCAGCGTCCCACGCGTCGAACGGCACTACGTGCGCAACGCGCGGCTGGGCCCGAGTCAGCGTTCCCGTCTTGTCGAAGACGCAGACCGTTGCCGTCGCCATCGACTCGATGAATCGCCCGCCCTTCACGAGCACCCCCGCGCGGGCAGCTTCACGCATGCTCGTCAGAACGGCAAGCGGAGTGGCGAGCCTGATGGCGCACGAGTAGTCCACAAGCAACACCGACGCCGCCCTCGACAGATTCCGGGTAAGGAGGAACACGAGAGCGGCGAGCCAGAAGTTGAACGGCACTATCTTGTCGGCGAGCGCGTCAGCCCGGCTCTCCACATTGGCCTTGCGTGACTCGGACTCCTCGATGAAACGCACAATCTGGTTCACGCGTGTCTCGGCACCGACACGTGTCGGCCGGATGTAGAGCACGCCATCTTCGACCACACTTCCCGCGCAGACGCTCGCGCCAACGCCACGCAGGACCGGAAGAGCTTCCCCCGTCATCGCCGACTGGTTGACGCTTGCGTCACCCGCCGTGACGACGCCATCAACGGGTATGGAGGAACCGGTGCGAACGACGACCTCGTCACCGTGCTCAAGCTCTAGGAGGGAGATGTGCAGTTCAATGTCTCCCCGCCGCACCCAGACGGTATCGACGTCAACTACCAGGCTTCTGGCGAGGCTTGCGCGAGACTCTCGCCTCGTCCACTCCTCGAGCGTCCTTCCCAAAGCGAACATGAGGGTGATCGTCCCCACCGCGCGGAAGTCACGGCGTGCCAGTGAGATACCGATTGCGACAGCGTCGAGCACGTCCACGTTGATGCGCCCGCGCCGAAAGGCGCGCACCCCGTTGCGCAAGTACGGCAGCGCGCGGAGTAACGACACGAACGCCTTGACGACAGGCGGCAGCAAAGGCCTGATGGCTACGTACGCGAAAAAACGCATCCAGCCGCCGCTCCCTGCCTGGCTCAGGGTCATGCCCGCGTCTTGCGCGGACTCCTGGCGATCGCCGTCGAGCGATACGGAGTAGCGGCCCAGGCGGCGCGCGATACCGAGCGCCGGGGTCGGCTCGTAGCCAGCAAGACCCGCACACACCTGTTCCCGGGCGGAGGGCTCGAACACTATGAGAACGTTTCCAGTGCGTCCGCTTATCGTGATTGAGCGAACGACACCGGTACCGCCAAGCAAGGGGATAAGATCGCGCGCGGTCTCCTCGGAAACGAGCTGCGGGGAAACCCTCACCCGCAACCGGCCCGGTAGCTCATGCGCGATCCGAAAGTGCATCGGGCGCGGCTACGCCTTCTCGCCTGTCGCGGCGGGCACGCCTGGCTCCGTTCGCTTGTTCTGGATGTCTTGCGCCTCGGCCACGATGTCTTCGATCTGCTCTTTGGCGGTCTCGGCCATCATGAGCGCACGATCCTTGACATCAAGCCCACGGCTAATCAGATCGGCTGCGGCAGGACGCAGTCTGTCCTTCTCCCGGCCGTACAACGCAGCGGCGACCACACCTAGCGCGATGCCTCCCGCTAGATACAGTCCCTTATGGTAGCCCTCGCCCATCGTTTACCCCTTTCCTCAATCCCATCCATCACGACGGTGCACACCAATCCTCGATACAGCGATCGTGTCACAAACCGTGCGTCCTTCACACAGTATACTTCCCGCACTTGGGTCTGACACGTCATAGTTCACCCATTCTAACACCCATTGCTAGCCACTGCGAAGTTTCTGTTCTGTCGGAGCACGAAAAGACAGGCCCCGAAATCGGAACCTGCCTCGACTGTTGATGGTGGGCCGTATAGGGGTCGAACCTATGACCTTGGGATTAAGAGTCCCCTGCTCTGCCAGCTGAGCTAACGGCCCGAAAACGCTCCGCTATTCTATCGCCTTACCGAGGAAATGCAAGCGGCCCGCTACTGTGCGCGGGCCGCGATGCGCGCATGGGGTGGGTAACGGGACTCGAACCCGCGACCTTCGGAGCCACAGTCCGACGCTCTAACCAACTGAGCTACACCCACCATGTGAAGACAGTGGCACGCCCGGAGGGATTCGAACCCCCGACCTAGAGATTAGAAGTCTCCCGCTCTATCCAGCTGAGCTACGGGCGCACATCACGCGTCCGAGGGAGTGCCAAGGCGACACGGTACCCTTCGACGCTTCTGGTTGTCAATGGAGCGGCGGACGGGACTCGAACCCGCAACAATCAGCTTGGAAGGCTGATGCTCTACCAATTGAACTACCGCCGCAAACCTGGTCGGGCTGGCCGGATTCGAACCGACGACCCTCTGCTCCCAAAGCAGATGCGCTACCAAGCTGCGCTACAGCCCGACTCGTTCGCCCCGGCCCGCGAGACCCTTACGGGCCGTCGTGCCCTAGGGCAAGGGACAGTATAGGCACACACTGGCCGTGGGGCAAACATCGCGCCACCGCATGGAAACCGCGGCACGGGAACCGGCTACCGGAACGAGAACTGCTTCGACACCTCTTCGGCAAGGGGAAGAAGCTCCTCGAAAGGGCCGCTCGGTGCCGAGAGGGTGAGCACCGCTCCGTCCTGCGCCCACGAGACAGCGGAAAACGGATACACTGCCGTGGTCGGGGTCTTGCCATCAGCGGCGAAGGAATCGTACTCTCCCCTGGTCCATCCGGAGCCGGGGAGTCCGTTGACGCTCACGCGGTGTTCAAAACGGTTGGTGTCGACCGGTACGGCTTTGACATCCTGCGCGCTCTTGTGGACACCTAGCACCAAGTCCCCGTAGAAGACATACACAATCCACTCGCCTGCGGACTCTCCTTCGCCGTAGTAGACGATCGTGCACGCCTGTTCGCCGAGGGAGTTGGGTAGTTCGGGCTGGCTGTCCAGACCGCGCGCTACCTCGCCAGGAGTCCTGACTGCGGTGTACCCATTCAACTCAACCCATTCCGGTGT
>JAGXSG010000016.1 GCA_018333995.1 Clostridiales bacterium
CGAAAACGCCGAAGCCTTGCGCGACGTTTGTCACAGAGCCTGCGTCAACGTCTGCTTGCGTGATGGTGTAGGCGGCCGTGAAGGTGATCTGCGCGCCGGGGGCGAGGACGTCGGGGTCGCCCGGGACGTCTGCGCGGCTCGTCGCGGCCTTGTCGTCTGTGACGGTGAATGGGCCCATCAAGGTCACGTTGCCTGAGTTGGTGAGCGTGTAGGTGTAGGCGATGACGTCGCCGGCCGCGTCATAGGTGGCAGGCGCCGCGGACTTCACGAGCGCAAGTTCAGGGTTCTGAAGCGCGTTACCAAAGTCCTTGTCCCACAGCTTGGTCCCGTTCACAACCGTGAAGCTGCCAACAGGCGCGACCGTCTGGAACCATCCGGGCTGTAAGACCTCGGCCAGGGTGTACGAGCCTGGCAAGGGGTTCAAGAACGCGTACTTCCCAGTAGAGTCCGTGATCGTCGATGCGTAGAGCGCGCCGCCGCGGGACAACTCGATACGCCAGCCCCCAAGACCGGACTCGCCAACGTCCTTGACGCCGTCAGCATTCAGGTCTTGGAACTTCATCCCATTGATGAGGGCGCTGTAGGTGAACGTGTTCGTCTTGTCTGCATTCAGGGTCTCGGACATCGTCTCACTACCGAGCAGGATTTCGATCCCACCGTAGGTGGCGTACCAGTCCACGCGCGTGATGGTCGAGCCTTTGGGAAGGGTCACCGATCCTGCGTACTTCGTCGCAGCCCCAGCCACGAGAGGCACATCGGGCCTCGGGCTGCTGGAGCCACTCAGCCAGTAACGGGCGAAGAAGGTTGCGCCCGCGGGAGCGCCCGAGTATGTGAGCTCGAATGTCTTGACCACCGTCTCAGGGGCGGGTTTGAAGCAGAAGCTCACGTGGCTGAGCCCATACGGCCTGTTGTTCTGCGTGTTGATCGGAGCCTGCAGGCCGGTGTCCCACGTCGCCCCTCCGAGAGGCACGTAGTCGTACAGGTTGGCGTCGGGGCCACCCTTGGCGACCACCTTATAGACGATAATTCCGCTCGCGGACCAATCAAACGACGTGCTCGACGCGTTCGAAATGGTCACTGTGCCGCCACCGGGCACCGCATACACGCCGTTCGTAGGCGCTCTGTCGATCTTGAACTCGGTGTAGCCCTCGGATGGAGAGATACTGCTACATGTGGGATTGCCCTCAAGGAATATCGCGGTCACGCCTCGACCGCTCGTCTGGCTGTTACTCGCGATCCGCACGGTGCCGCCGGTCGCACCGCCCCCGGTCGATGTCGAGGTCGAGGCGATTCGGGATCCATCCGTGGCTTCTAATACGCTATCGCCATCAGAGTTCGCGGAATCGGCTTCGGCGCCCACGTCGTCACTGTCCGTCAGACCCTCTGTCTCGCCCGCGATGTCGACCGGTGCGTCATCACCGGCGACCGGTGCGTCATCACCGGCGACAGACGCCGTCGCCACTACTGATTCGCCGACGTCAGCGGATGTCTCGGGTGGCGGCGCCGCCTCCCCGGCATACGACACGGGCGGCGACGCACCGGCACCCGTGAACATTATGGAAATCACGAGAATCAGATATGTCTTGAACACCCTGTGTAGCAAAGAGTTGCTACGCACCATACGCGACATGGTTTCCAACCCCTCTTCTCAGTGACACCGGACCCCTGCCTGACCGCTTTCGAAAAGGACTGAAAACGACAGATCTAATGGGCCGGTCTCACCACTGGCTCCCCGCCGCCCTGCTCGGTGACCGACATGATGTCGGCGACGGATCTTAGCCTCCCTGATGATTCGGGCACAGCCCGAACCATCACGATGGGGTTTTCAACGGGTGTCGTGCTCGGGCTACCTTCTTCAGCGTATACCCGCAGTCCGAGGAAGACACTGGTGAGCGCCATCGTTCATTCGTATGAACTCGGGTTGGCGCGGTGTTCAGGCAGTCGCGTCAGCGCGTGTCCGGGTCACGGCGTTTACGTTGCACCGGTGGTCGGCAGAACTCTACAAGGGCGCGTTTGAGCACCTCATCCATGGTATTCACCGGGATGATCGCCAACTCATCACGAATATGTTGTGGAACCAGTTCGAGGTCGCGCTCGTTCTCTTTAGGTATCAGCACGGTTGCCAGTCCTGCCCGGTGTGCCGCGAGAAGTTTCTCTTTGAGGCCGCCGATGGGCAGGACCCGGCCCCTCAGCGTGATCTCACCGGTCATGGCGATGTCCCGCCGCACCGGGCACCCCATCAGAACGGACGCGAGAGAAACCGCCATGGTGATCCCCGCCGACGGCCCGTCTTTGGGAATCGCCGCCGCCGGCACGTGGATGTGCATGTCGCACTTCTCGGCGAAATCCTGATCGATGCCGAGCGCCTCGGCCCGCGTCCGGATGTAGGAAACCGCGGCTTGCGCCGACTCGCGCATCACGTCGCCGAGGTGCCCAGTCATCAAGAGCGATCCTTTGCCGGGCATCTTGGTCGCCTCGATCGTGATGACATCGCCGCCGGCCTCCGTCCACACCAGGCCCGTCGCGGCTCCGATCTCATCTTTCTCCTCGGCGAGGCCGTACGAGAACTTCGGGGGACCTAGATACTTGTGGGCGGTCCGCCCGGTGACGCGTGTCTTGCCCCTTTTGCCCTCAACAACCTTGCGGGCGACTTGGCGGCACACCATCGCGGCCGTTCGCTCCAGGTTGCGAACTCCCGCTTCGCGGGTGTAACGGCGGACGATCTCTCGAAGCGCGTCTTCGGTGAACTCAAGCTTGCCAGGTGTCAGACCGTGCTCCCTGATCTGTTTGGGCACCAGGTACGCCTCGGCGATGTGGAGCTTCTCGTCTTCTGTGTAGCCGGGGAAGTGAATGACCTCCATGCGGTCGCGCAGGGCGGGCGGAATCGGGTCTAGGAGATTGGCGGTGGTGATGAACATGACATTGGAGAGGTCGAACGGCGCCTCGAGGTAGTGGTCTTGGAACGCGTAGTTTTGCTCAGGATCGAGCACCTCGAGCAGTGCGGAGGTTGGGTCGCCACGGAAATCCATCCCGACCTTGTCGATCTCGTCCATCATGAAGACAGGGTTGCTGGTGCCCGCCTGGTTGATCGACTGGATAATGCGGCCGGGAAGCGCGCCCACATAGGTGCGGCGATGCCCACGTATCTCGGCCTCGTCACGCACCCCGCCAAGCGATATCCGGATGAACTCGCGCCCAAGCGAGCGCGCAATCGATTTGCCGATCGAGGTCTTGCCCACACCTGGCGGACCGACGAAGCATAGAATCGGTCCGCGCATCTTGTCAGTGAGCTTGTGCACGGCAAGGTATTCGAGGACGCGTTCCTTAACCTTCTCGAGACCGTAATGGTCCTCGTCGAGGATCTTTTGCGCGTCAATCAAATCGAGCTTCTCTGTGGACTCGACACGCCACGGCAGCCCAATCAGCCAGTCGAGGTACGTGCGGATGACGCTCGTCTCGGCGGCCGCCGGCGGCATCTTCTCAAGACGTCCAAGCTCCTTTAGAGCCTTCTCCTCGACCGCATCCGGCATGCCCGATGCGGCGATCCTTTCCCGGTACTCGTCAACCTCGGCCTGAATCTCGTCAAGATGACCGAGTTCCTGTTGAATCGCTTTTAGCTGCTCGCGCAAGAAGTACTCCCGCTGCGTCTTGGTCATCGACTCCTTTACTCGATCCTGGATCTTCGAGCCAAGCTCGAGGATCTCGAGCTCCTTTTTCAGAAACACCGAAGCCGTCTCGAGTCGCTTCCGAGGGTCTGCCGCCTCGAGGATCTGCTGTTTCTCGCCAACTTTCAGGTTCAAGTGGAAAACGATGAAGTCCGCGAGCCTTCCGGGCTCCTCAATGGCCGAGGCGGCCATGAGCACTTCTTGCGGAATCGGCTTGCCGAGGTCAGTCGCGCGCTCAAAATCATTCACGATCGCACGCATGAGCGCGTGCGTCTCGAAATCAGCCTCCGTCTCCTCCTCGATCACCTCGACACGCACGAGGAAGTGCGGCTCCGTCTGAAGGTACTCCAGGATACGTATCCGCTGCTGGCCCTCGACGAGCGCTTTGGCGGTGCCGTCGGGCAGCTTCAGCTCTTGCAGGATGGTCGAGACGCACCCTATCTCGTAGATGTCACCAACTCCCGGATCAGGCGTCTCGGCCTCCTTCTGCGTGACGAGGGCCACGAGATGGTCACCGCGCAGTGCCTCCTCGAGCGCCAGCATCGATCGCTCTCTGCCCACGAAGAGCGGGACGACGAGATTCGGGAAGAGTACGAGGTCCCGCAAGGGTATGAGCGGAAGTACCTCGGGAATGCTGTTGGTCTGGCTACTCTGGGGCATCTCGGCGTGGTTCCCTTCTCTTGTCGCCGTGCGATAATCATTCTGCCCTATTCACCCTGGCGATACACGCGCCGGTCACTGTGGCGGACAGGGCGTACGTGTGGAGACTAGGTGTGAGGAGCACCCTTTGGCTCTGACCCACGTAATCGGCAGACCGCCAACCAAGCGGCTTGCACTTGCGGCCGTGGCGTGTCTCACCGCGGCCCTCATTGGCCTGCCTGGAAGTAGTGTGGTACACGCCGCGCCTGAGAGCGCGACCATCGACGTGCATGTGTCGGCGAACGCGATATCAGTACCCTCCGACGGGGCATTCTCGGTTGCCGTCTCATCGTTCGTGAAGGTGCCCACACCATACTTCGAGGTCCGCTTTCAACTACGGCGGCCAGACGGGCGGCTCCTCTTCCAACGCACAGAGGTGCGAAACAACGTCGAAGCCGGAACGGTCGACGTCGTGTTCGAGCGAACCCTCGACGACCTTTCACTCCGGCCGGCGGCGTATCCGTACGAGATACGCGTGCGAACCGAGACCGGCGAGCCTCGGGAGCAGACGATCGAAGGCGCCCTGCTCGTGCATGCGCGTGAGCCCGAGGTAACACCATTTGCCCTCGTCGTCCGCGTGAATCCCGTCCCCCTGTTCGATCCCGAGGGCCGGTTCGTGTCAAGCCCCCACGAAACAGACGGCGCGCGACAAGCGGTCGAAACGCTTGCGGCCGCGGTGCTTTCCGATCCCCGGCTGTCCGTTTCGCTTCTCATGCCACCAGTGGTGCTCGACGAGTGGTCCCAGATCGCAGACGGCTTTCAGATCGCCGGACCGGCAGGCATAACCGACGTGGGCGCTGACGAGGCTGCGCCCCTCCAGTACCGTCAGTCACTCGACGATCTCAAAGCGGCGCTCGCAACCGGTCGACTCGAACTTCTCAACGTCCCCTACGCCGACCCGGATCTCGCGGGACTGATCGAAATGCGCTCCTTGCACGACCTCGGCACGCACTACTCTCGCGCCCAATCGACGGTTCTTGCCACTACCGAGACGAGCCCTTCTGCCGGATCCGCGACCTCATCGCTGTACGCAAGCGAAACGGTGCTGGATGTCTTGGCTGGCCGAGGCATCGAGTACGTGCTGCTCGACCCGGATAGCCTGCGCGCGCACGACGCTAGCGCGACCCCGGGAGTGTGGAGTCTTCGGGGATCGGCACTCAAAGCGCTCGCGGTCGACACTGTCGCGCGCGAGCTGATCGCCTCACGCGACGCCACTGCCGCCATCGAGCACATCTTCTCGCGCTCGGTGTCATCTGAGCCGAGCGTCCCGGTGGTCGCCGTACACGACGCGGGAACCGGATCTCCCGCCGGGATCGTGGCGGCGCTCGATCTCGTTCGCGCGATGGCTAGCGTTCCGTGGGCGCAACCGGTGACAGCGGCTGAAGCCGCGCTTGCGCCACCGAGCGGCACAGCGGCCCCGATTGCGCAGCATCCGGCCGACGACGCTCCACCGGGGTACTGGGATGAGGTCGCTCAAGCCCGGCGATACGCCCACGCGCTCGAAAGCGCGGTCGGCACGAACGACCCCGACGCCCAGGCGGTCGCAAGAGCGTCACTCATCGCGCAAAGCAGGAGTTGGGCGGGACCCGATGGCCGGTGGAGTCTTGCTGACCGTGGCCGCGCCTTCTCGGCCACCGCTGTTCGCCAAGCGCGAAGTCTCCTCGAACAGGTAAGCGTGACAACACGGGACGTGACCCTCTCCGGTCCGCGGGGGCGTATCCCGCTTAGCATCACGAACGGATCGGACAAGACCCTGACCGTCACCCTCAAGCTCTTCGGCGAGGGGATGCACTTCGGAAGCGGCGCGTCCGAGAGGATCACATTGCGTCCGCAAGAGAGCTACCATACCGTTCCCGTTGACTTGCAGTCGTCACTGAGCGGCAGGTTCACCGTGGAGATCTGGGCATCGGAGGTTATGCTCACGCAGACGACAGCGACCGTGCGAGCATCGTACCTCGACAGACTCGCCGTTATCGGCGGGGTTGCGCTCGTACTCATCGGACTCCTCTACTTCATCCGGCGCAAAACACGCGAACTCGGGGACGTACCGTAGTTGAGAGCGTGGATTCTCCACACGATCACCGTGTCCCGGACGGGACGAAACGCTAGCGTTCCCTATACCATTGGGCATACTGTGACGAAGCCCGGCATATGATCGACCCGAGGATGCGCCCATGAAGACCGTCGTACTCGACACCAACGTGCTACTAGCCGATCCAAACGCACTGCTCGCATTCCCGGATGCCGAGGTCGTGATCCCTGAAACGGTCTTGAGCGAACTCGATAAGCTCAAAACCTCACGAGTCGATCCTGACCTGCGCTTCCGCGGCCGTGAGGTGAGCCGAATTCTTTTCGAGCTCTCCGAGCAGGGCAACCTCATCGAGGGTGTCGACCTTCCCGACGGTGGCACGCTGCGAGTGGTTCCGCTCGACACGGACGCTGAGATTCCTGACGGACTGACCGTTCGCAACTCCGATGACCGAATCCTGGCCGTCACGGTCCAACTGAGCCAAGCGGGCTCTCCGGACGGCATCAGGCTCGTGACCAACGACCTCAACATGCTCCTCAAAGCGCAAACGTACGGCGTCGAGGTCGAACGTCACTCAGATGGACCAGACGGCGGTTTCGCGAAGCGATTCATCATCCGCCCGTTCCAGCGGTACCGGATACCTCTTGGCATCCTCGCTACCTCGGTCGCGATTTTCGCAGCCATCGTGTTTGTGTCGGTGTGGGGCCCCGGCACGCGGGCACCGTTAGCTGGCACCCTCCCCGCCGAGTTCCGCGACCAGCTTCCAGTCAGTCAACAACGCATCCTCGACTACTTGATCGCGCTTGACCAGAACGAAACGGATCTCGACACGCGGCTCTCACTCGCAAACCTCTACTTCGACCTCCTCGTGAACACCGGGGACATCGGCTACGCGACTCTCGCGATACGCCACTACGAGCGCTATTTGGAGATTCGCCCAGAGAACTCCGAGGTGCGAGTAAACTACTCCGTCGCACTGTTCCGCGCTGGAAGCACCGACCGGGCGATCCAGGAGAGCGTGCGCATCCTGGAGCATGAGCCGAACCACGTGCTCGCGAACTACTATCTCGGCCTGTACTACTGGCGGGGCCGTCAGGACTTCCCGCTCGCCGCGAGTCAGTTCAGCAAGGTGATCACCCTAACTGGCAACGGAGACGAGCGGGCGCAGACGATCAACCGTGACGCGGCCGCCGCGCTCGAGCAGGTACGAGTCGACGCCGAGGCCGCGGGCGAACCGCTTCCCGAGGGGGGGACGTTTTAGCATGCACTCCGTCGACATCGCCATCATCGGTGCTGGTCCCGCCGGTCTGACCGCTGCCCTCTACGCCGCCCGCGCACGGGCGCGCACCGTTGTATTCGAGCGAGGGATCCCGGGTGGACAGATCATCACGACCGATTGGGTGGAGAACTATCCGGGTTTTCCCAAGGGGCTCTCCGGACAAGAGCTCGGTGACCTTATGCTGGCCCAGGCCGAGGAGTTTGGTGCCGAGGTCAAGCCGTTCACCCCTGTCTCGTCGCTCCGGGGCGAAGGCCTCGATTTCGTCGTGTCGACCGAGGACGGAGAGGAATATCTAGCGAAGGCCGTCGTCATCGCGACCGGAGCCGTGCCAAAGAAGCTCGGGGTTCCCGGAGAGGCCGAATACACCGGGCGCGGAGTGTCGTGGTGCGCGACGTGTGACGGCGCGCTCTACCGGGACAAGACCGTCGCGGTGGTGGGCGGCGGAAACGCGGCGGTGGAAGAGGCGCTGTTCCTCACCAAGTTCGCTTCCCGCGTCTACCTCATCCATAGGCGAGGAGAACTGCGCGCGACCAAGTGTATCCAGGAGCGCTGCTTTGATAACAAGAAGATTGAGATGAAGTGGAGCCGTGTGGTCGATGCCATCGAAGGCGACGGCTCGCGAGTCACGGCCGTACGTCTTTCGCCCGCCGAAGGCGGCGTTGCCGAGCGACTTGAACTCGACGGCGTGTTTGTCTTCGTCGGAGTCGATCCGGTCAACTCGATCGTGAGTGACCTCGTCGAGCTCAACGAAAGCGGGTACGTCAAGATCGATCACGACGGCCGCACCGGGTGGCCGGGACTGTTCGCGGCAGGCGACGTGACTGACTCCGAGCTCAAACAGGTGATCACCGCGGCCGCGAAGGGCGCGTCGGCTGCGTTCGAGGCGCTGCGGTACGTCGATGATAAGGTATGCTCCATCTAGAGTGCATCGCCGAAAGGAGTCAGGGATATGGGAGACACGCTAATCCAGGTGACCGACGCAAGCTTCGAGCAAGACATCGTAAACGCGGCCACGCCGGCCGTACTCGATTTCTGGGCACCGTGGTGCGGCCCGTGCCGCATGATGGAACCCGTGCTTAAAGAGCTCGCCGAGGAGTACGCTGGAAAGCTCGTTGTGGGCAAGCTCAACGTCGACGAGAACCCCACAACCGCGAGCACATTTGAGATTCTGTCGATCCCCACCCTCCTCATCTTCAAGGACGGCGCTGTCGTCAAGAAGCTCGTTGGAGCGATGCCTAAGAAGAAGCTCGCGGAGGAGCTCGCCCCCTTGCTCGGATAGCGTGCGACGCTGCGCCGGCCTCGAGCCATGTTCGTACGTCGCGCCCGTCCCACCTTCTTCGTCACCGGCTCATCGAAGGGCGGTAGGTCACCATTTGCCAGACCGGAATACATATCGGACAGTTGAAGCTCATGATCGCGCAGGCAGATGAGACGGTCGCGCTCGCGCAAAAGTGGCTCGAGCAAATTCACCACCTGGCGGATCACGCCGACCTCGCTGCCGAAAGCGCTCTGGTAGCGCAATCAACTGTGCTTCTCGGTGAAGCGCGGTCCAAGCTTGAAAGCGCGATTGAGGATCTTGAGTCGGAAACCGGCGGCTCAACGGTAAGACGCGTCTAGCCGCTCGCTTCACGCCCGCACGCCGGACACGCCTGCATCGTCAGCGGCTTCTCCAGGCCGCTCGATGCGAGTAACGCCGCGTCAGCGAACACCTCTCGCGTCGGACCGTCAGCCCTCACCGCGCCGTCACTCATCACCACCGTTCTCTCGCACAGCTCGAGCGCCAGGTCGAGATCGTGGGTCGCAATGATTTTTGTGTGCTCGAACGTCGCGAGCAGATCGATGAGGCGACGCCGCGCTCGCGGATCGAGGTTCGACGACGGTTCGTCCATCACGAGAGCGCTCGGACACATCGCAAGTACCGTCGCAATGGCCACGGCGCGCTTCTCTCCTCCTGAGAGGCGGTACGGCGGCCGATCAGCCAGGTGCGACGCGCCCACACGTGCGAGCGCGTCGGCCACTCGCGTCGCGACCTCCTCCGGCGGCATGCCGAGGTTCATCGGCCCAAATCCAACATCTTCACGCACGCTCGGCATGAATAGCTGGTCGTCTGGATCTTGGAAGACCATCCCGATATTGCGGCGAATCTCTTGGACGGTCGACCGCGTGACCGGTGCCTCACCGACGCGGACACTGCCTGTAGCGGGAAACAAGAACCCCATGAGATGCATGAGCAGCGTGGACTTGCCTGCACCGTTCGCGCCCACGAGCGCGATCGACTCCCCGTGGGTGACGCGCATCGTTACCCCGCAGAGCGCCGCCGTACCGTCGGGGTAGCGATAGTGAACGTCCGTGATCTCGATGCTGTGGTGGCTCATCCAATCACCCGCGTCACCAGCGTGCCCACGAGTAGCGGCACGTCAACGATTCGCATCGTGACAAATAGCGTCGACCATCCCGCGAAAAAGAATGCGTCCCCGCGGCGGAATCGCAAGACGTGCATCGTACGGATTTCGCCATCGAAGCCGCGAGCACGCATCGCCTGGTAGACCCTCTGAGCGCGAGCATACGTCCTGAGTAGAAGGTGGCCGAGAATCTGCACGTAGACGCCTAACCCCATGCCAGCGCCGTCGAAGGAGCGAAGCGCCCTGGCGCGCGACATGCGCATCGTCTCTTCGCCGAGGACAAAGAGGTACCGGTAGAGAAAGAGCAGCTGCGTCACGAGCACGTCGGGAACGCGCATCTTCCCAAGAGCCATGCACACGCCCGCGAAACTGGTGGTGGCGATGAGCACGAGAGCCGCGAGTGTCGTGAGGAGGAAGCGAACGACGATGGATGCGTAGGACACCCAGCCGCCCGTCACCCCGAGGTCTCCGATGTATAGCAGGACCTCGCGGTCGAAGACTGGATTGAACGCGCCCACGAAGAGCGCGAACGGCGCGACAGCAGCGAGTTTGCGCAAGAGAAATCCGGCCGGAAGGTCAGCCTCGGCCATCAGAACCACCGGATAAAGGGCGAATGGCGCCATCGCGATCAACGCGTAACGGTCGAACGACACAACGCACACGAGGAACACCAAGGTGGTCAAGACCTTTGCGCGGGGGTCAATACGGTGAACGGCCGACTTTCCGTAGGAGAGCCTGTCGAGGCGCCCGAGGTCGTAGAGTCCATTTTCGAGAGTAGACATCGCGGGCACCTACACCAGACCATGGCCGGTGGTCGTGGCGGCGAACTTGCCGTGTTTGACCCCCTTCGTCCCAATCAGTTCAGACGCGAGCTGACCGATCCGGCGCGCCTGTCCTCTGAGCACCACCACCTCGAGACAGTGGTGAGCGTCGAGATGAATGTGAAGGGTCGACACGATCTCATCATGGTGATTGTGTTGGCGTTCCGTCAGTCTGTCGGCGAGATCGGTTGAGTGGTGGTCGTAGACGAGCGTGACGGTTCCCACCGCCTCTTCCTCGCCCGCCGTCCACTGCTCCTCAACGAGCGCCCCGCGAATGAGGTCGCGAACCGCCTCAGACCGGTTGACGTAACCCTTCTTGGCAATGAGAGCATCGAAACTGTCGAGCAGGCGCGCATCCGCCGATACACCAAATCTGACCACTCCCGACACGGTTCCTCCTTGTAATTCGTTCCGAATCGCTTGACGCAGACGGGTTCGGTGCTTATCTTTGGCGCAAGCGTAACACGAGTTCCCAACTCGTGGCACGACTTGGCCCTTCGCCGCCACCGGCACCGCGACGAACGAGCAGGAGACACCTATGCATATGGCAGACGCGCTTATATCCCCGGCTGTAGGCGGGTTGATGTGGGGAGCTACCGCGGTCACCACGGTGTATTGCGCGCGGAAGGTTCGGGAAGAGATCGACGAGGCGGCTGTGCCACTCATGGGCGTCACAGGCGCGTTCATCTTCGCCGCACAGATGCTCAACTTCTCGATTCCCGGCACGGGATCGAGCGGTCACCTCGGGGGCGGTCTCATTCTTGCGGCACTTCTCGGTCCGCACGCCGCGTTCCTGGTGATGCTCTCGGTGCTTGTAGTGCAGGCACTGTTCTTCGCGGATGGAGGCCTGCTCGCCCTCGGAGCGAGCTCTTTTAACCTCGGATTCTTTCCCGCGTTTGTAGCGTTTCCCTTCATCTACCGGGCAATCGTAGGTAACAAGCCCACTCCACGCCGCGTGCTCGTCGGAAGTGTCGCCGGCGCGGTCGTGGGGTTGCAGCTCGGGGCGTTTGGCGTGGTTGCGCAGACCACGCTTTCCGGCGTGAGCGAACTGCCCTTCACGGCGTTCATGCTCATGATGCAGCCGATCCACCTCGCCATCGGAGTGGTCGAGGGACTTATCACCGCCGGGGTGATCACGTTCGTGCTGCGAACGCAGCCTGACATCTTGAGCCGGGTAACGTCGGGCCGCCCGCTTGCGGGGATCGTGGCGCGCCCGGTCCTGACGGTCCTGCTCGGCGCGGCGCTCGTCTCCGGAACCGCACTCGCGTGGTTCGCCTCGGCCGATCCCGATGGACTTGACTGGGCGATTGAGCGGGTCGCCGGTACCACCGAAATCACGGGTGCCGCCGCCGATGCCCACGAAGCGGCAGCGGGCGTGCAGGCACGAACGTCCTTCTTGCCCGATTACGGTTTCCCCACGGCCAACGAGGATGACGGCGACGGGGCGTGGCCCGCAGTCGATGCGGGAACGTCGACTGCGGGAATCGTTGGAGGAGTTATCACCCTCGGCGTGACGGCGCTCATAGGCGTCATGCTCAGACGGCGTCCGAAGGGCCGTACACAACCCGCACCGGACACTGTCTGACACGCTCCTGCCGCGGGTTGCTGTTACAATCGGCATGTGAAGCACGTACGCGCAGACTCCCGGCATGCGTCAAGCCCCGCTCGCGAGGCTCCGACGTTCTTCGAGTGCCCGCAGTGCGGCTTTCTCACCCCTGACGCCCGATTCGGTGCCGATGAGATCGTGTGTCCGACGTGCGGCGCGCACGGCGACGGCCGACGCACATTCCCACCGGAAAGACTGCGCCGTCTTGACGCTCGTATCCGCTCTTACCATGACGATGAAGAGCACGAGATCGTCGTCATCTTGGTCGAGACGTTCCTCGAGTCGATTCTCGAAGACATCATCGACCGCATCCTCAAGGCGCGCGGCGCGGACGTGACCGTCCGGGAGGTCGTTCTCGATGGCCAGCGGGCGATCGGAGCACGCATCGGCCGCCTTTTCCCGCATCTGACCGGTGAAGAGTTCGAAGAGGCCGCGGCAGAGCTCGGCTACCGGGAGTTCCCGCAGCGGTGGCGCAAGCTGCGCGCCGCACGCAACGCGTTCATCCACGACTCGCCATTCCGTGGCACGCAGGAATCGCTTAGCGCTGATGACGCCGCAACCGCCATGGAGCTGCTCGACCAGGCGTACGAGCTGTTCGTCCTGATCAACAACCGCTTCGTTGCGTCAGCGGAACAAACGTCCCCGTTTTGCGATCGCGCGTGACCACACCTCCCGATTACCAACCGTGATCACGTTGCTCATACACGTCCGCGGCGTCGTACAGGGTGTCGGATTCCGGCCGTTCGTGTACGGACTCGCAACACGTCTCGGTCTGACCGGCTGGGTTCTCAACGCTTCAGACGGTGTCCACTGTCTGATCCAAGGTGACGCGGAAACTACCTCCCGCTTCCTCCACGCGCTTCGCGAGGAAGTACCGCCGATAGCGTTCATAGACTCGGTCGATACCGAGGAGGTGGAGCACGAACGACTCACCGGATTTGAGATTCGGAAGTCCACAGTAAAAGAGGGAGCGATGACGCTCGTCTCCCCCGATATCGCCACGTGCCCGGCGTGTGTGGCCGAGATGAGCGATCCGTCAGACCGGCGCTTCAGGTACCCGTTCATCAACTGCACCAACTGCGGCCCCCGTTTCACCATCATCGACGACGTGCCCTACGACCGGCCTGCAACCGCGATGCGCGAGTTCGCAATGTGTCCCGCGTGCGCCGCGGAGTATAAAAACCCCGCTGACCGGCGCTTCCACGCCCAACCTGACGCGTGCTTTGTGTGCGGCCCGAGGCTCTACCTGCACGCTCCGGACGCTTCATCGGGATGGCGTTGGTCGCAGGATTTTGAGACTGACCCGCGGCCCCACCGCTCTATAGCCGCCGAGCGCGAGCGCTCTGACGCGATCATCGCGCACGCGGCCGCGCTCGTCGTGTCAGGTGGTATCCTCGCGATCAAAGGGCTCGGCGGTTTCCACCTCGCCTGCGACGCAACAAACGCCGACGCGGTCAAGTTGCTGCGCGAGCGCAAGTTCCGGTGGGGCAAGCCGCTTGCGATCATGGTGCCGGACCTTACTATGGCGCGCGAGATGGCCGACATTGACACTGTTGAGGCGGGGCTTCTAAAAGGCACGGTTCGCCCAATCGTGCTTCTTCGCAGGCGCGCCGAACGGATCGTCGGCGACCCCCCGCACATCGCTTCGGACGTGGTCGGCGACCTGCCCGATATCGGCATCATGCTCCCGTACACACCGGTGCACCACTTGCTGCTCGAAGCGTGCGGCCGCCCGCTCGTGATGACATCGGGCAACCTCACCGACGAGCCAATCGCGACCGGCAACGCCGAGGCGCTCGACAGACTTTCCGCGATCGCCGACGGTTTCCTTCTGCACGACCGCTCGATACGCTCGCGCTACGACGACTCGGTTGTGCGCAGCGTTGCAGGCATGGCGCAGCCCCTTCGCCGGGCCCGCGGATACGCGCCCCATCCGCTCTCAGTGCCGTTCTCGGCGGACGAAGCAATCCTCGCGACAGGGCCGGAGCAGAAGAACACCTTCGCGCTGCTCACCGGCGACCAGGTGTTTGTATCGCAGCACATCGGCGACATGGAAAACGTGGCCGCGCTCGAGCATTTCCACGACACCCTTGCGCTCTACAAGCGGCTCTTCCGCGTCGCCCCCGCGCTCGTCGCCCACGACATGCATCCTGAGTACCTCACAACCAAGTTCGCCCTGACACTCGACCTGCCAAGCATCGCCGTGCAACATCATCACGCCCACATCGCCGGTGTGGCCGCCGAGCACGGCGTGAGCGATCCAGTCATCGGAGTGGCGTTCGATGGCACCGGCTACGGGGCGGACGGCCATATCTGGGGCGGTGAGGTGCTGATCAGCACGTGGGGCGGATTCGAACGAGTGGCGCACCTCCGCGAGGTCCCGATGCCCGGAGGGGCGGCGGCGATCCGGCGCCCGGCTCGCATGGCCCTCGGCACGCTTCTCGGTCTGGATCCGGCGCTCCTCGGCCATCCGGGGGCCGAACCATTGCTCTCGCGCCTCGCCGATGGTGAGGAGGCGACCGTGCGCCGCATGATCACACGTTCGCTCAACTGCCCCCTCACCTCTTCGATGGGGCGCCTGTTCGACGCGGTCTCCGCGCTCGCAGGCATACGCGACAACGCGCGTTACGAGGGTGAGGCCGCGATAGAACTGGAGGCCGCGCTCGACCCGCAAGCCGAGGGGGCGTACGAGTTTGCGCTTGTCGGCTCAGGACCGCTCATCATCGACTCCGCGCCGGTGATAGTGTCGGTGCTCGACGACATCGCACGCGGCACGCCCGCCGCCACGATATCGGCACGCTTCCACCGTGCCGTCGCGCGCTGTATAGTCACAACTGCCGCCGATGTCGCGAAACATGCCGGGACGAGAACCGTCTCCCTTGCGGGGGGCGTGTTCCTCAACCGTTTCGTGCTCGAAGCGGCGATGCGAGACCTTGGCCGAGCCGACTTTACCGCTCTTACCCACGAGCGGCTGCCGGTGAGCGACGGCTCAGTCTCGTATGGGCAAGCCGTGGTCGCCTGGGCCAGACGGCATGAAGTGTAGGGCCGATCGGGACCGAACCAGTTTCTCGTAAGGAGGACGTCGACTATGTGTCTTGCCATTCCCGCTCAGGTACGCTCGCTCGGTGCAAACAACATGGCGGAGGTCGAGATCATGGGGGTGACTCGTCATGTGAGTCTCGACCTGATCCCCGGCGCCGCTGTTGGCGACCACGTGCTCGTGCACGCGGGCTTCGCCATCCAGGTGGTGGACGAAGAGTTCGCAAACGAGACGATCGAGCTGCTCAAGCAGCTCGACATCTATCAGATCGGTGAGGCCGAGTAACATGGACCTCACTGGATTCCGTGACCCGGCACTCGCAACCGGACTCATCGACACGATAGCGGCCACCGTTGATCGCCCGATCTCGATCATGGAGGTGTGCGGCACCCACACCGTCGCGGTCGCGAAGCACGGGCTCCGCGGCGTGATGCCCGAGCGGCTGCGGCTACTCTCCGGACCCGGATGCCCGGTCTGTGTGACGTCCAACGCCGACATAGATCTCGCGATCGAGTTCGCACGTCAACCCGGCGTGATAGTGGCGACCTTCGGAGACATGATGAAGGTGCCCGGCTCACGTTCATCGCTCGCGCGCGAGAAGGCGGACGGGCGCGACGTGCGCATCGTCTACTCGCCGCTCGACGCCCTAGCGCTCGCCGGGCGCGAACCGGATCGGCATGTCGTCTTCATCGGCGTGGGCTTCGAAACAACGATACCGCTTATCGCCGCCGCCATTGAACGCGCCGCGGCGGCCGATATTGCGAATTTCAGCGTCTTTTCGGCGCACAAGACGGTACCCAAGGCGCTCCGCGCGCTCGTCGACGATCCCGATGTCGCGGTCGACGGCTTCATCCTCCCCGGACATGTCTCCGCGATCATCGGCATCGAGCCCTACCGATTCCTCGCCGAGGAGTACGGGGTCGCGAGTGTGATCACGGGGTTCGAACCGGTCGATGTCTTGCAGGGTATCTGGATGCTCGCGGCCCAGCTCGCAGAGGGGCGCGCGGACGTCGAGATCGCATACACACGCGGCGTGCCCGCACAGGGCAATCCTATCGCCATCGCGCACATCGAACGCGTTTTCGAGCCGAGCGACGCGGAGTGGCGCGGGATCGGCGTGATCCCCGGTACGGGCTTGTCGATCCGCTCTTCCCATGAGCGGTTCGACGCGATGGTTCGTGTGCCAGTCGAACCCGAGCCGCCCCGAGAGACCCCCGGTTGTCAGTGCGGCGAGGTCCTGCGGGGAGTGACGCTCCCGTTCGAGTGCCGACTCTACGCCAAAGCGTGCACGCCGGAACATCCGGTGGGACCGTGCATGGTCTCCTCGGAAGGATCGTGCGCGGCGTACTATCGATACACGGACCACGGCAAGTCGTAAGAGCGACACGAGACCTGCCCACGCCGCGATATCGCGGCAGGGTACCCATCGATACTTTGAGGAGCGAGATGGACTCCGACACGATCCTTCTAGCGCACGGCAGCGGCGGCTCTCTCATGCGCCGCCTGATCGACGAGGTCTTCGTCGCCGACTTCGCCGACTCCGCGCTAAGCGCGACTGACGACGCCGCCACACTCGAGATGCCTGCCGGGCAGCTCGCATTCTCAACCGACACCTATGTCGTCTCACCACTCTTCTTCCCAGGAGGCGACATCGGACGACTCGCCGTGTGCGGCACGGTGAACGACGTCGCGACAGCGGGTGCGCGACCGCTCTACCTCTCGGTGGGCTTCATCCTCGAAGAAGGGTTGTCCGTCGCAGACCTGCGGCGCGTGCTCGCCTCGATGCGGAATGCCGCCCTTGAAGCCGAGGTGCACATCGTCACAGGCGACACTAAGGTAGTCGAACGCGGTCACGGCGACGGCATCTACATCAACACCACCGGGATCGGAGTAGTGCCCGCAGGCGTGTCGCTGTCCGTCGCGCGATGCGTTCCCGGCGACATCGTGCTGCTCTCGGGCACGCTCGGCGATCACGGCATCGCGGTCGTATCGATCCGCGAAGGCCTCGAGTTCTCGACGGACCTCACGACTGACGCCGCTCCGCTCGGTCGACTCGTCGCTTCAGTGCTTGACGCCGCACCCGGCGTGCGCTGTTTCCGTGACCCGACCCGCGGAGGACTGGCCTCCGCGCTCAACGAGATAGCCGGGGCCTCCGGCGTCTCGATAACCGTCGAAGAAACGTCGGTCCCCGTTCACCAACAGGTGATGGGTGCGTGCGAGATGCTCGGATACGACGTCTACCATGTCGCCAACGAGGGTAAGATGCTTGCCGTGGTGCCCCCCGAGCAAGCCGACGCGGCACTGGCGGCGATGCGCTCCGCCCCGTACGGCGAGAATGCTGCCATCATCGGCGTCGTAGGCGAATCCCCCGCCGGCACCGTGCACGTCCGGACGGCCTTCGGCGCGACCCGCATCATGGACATGCTCGTCGGCGAACAGCTGCCGAGGATCTGCTAGCACCCGCGACCGTGGAAGCCGGGCTCTCGCGAAGCGCGTCAGCAGGTATCGCCCGTATCGCGATCGCCGCTACCGTCTGGGGCTCAATCGCCATCTTCGTGCGAGGCGCCGAGTCTCACCCGGCGGTCGTGGTCTTCTGGCGTGTCGCGTTCGCGGCCCTCGCCATAGGCGCGTATCTGGCGTTTCGCGGGCGTCTCGGAGAGCTGATGGCGCTACCGCCACGCACCAAGCTGATCATCGCGGGCATGGGCGTGCTGCTCACGCTGAACTGGGTGCTCTTTCTCGCGGCCCTGTCCCTGACCAAGGTGGCGGTCGCCGTGTTGCTCGGCTACTGCGGTCCGATCATAGTCGCTGTCTTAAACCCTATCATCGCTCGGCAGCCTTTCGATGCGCGCATCGTCGCGCCGCTCGCGCTCGCGCTCGGCGGAACGGCGATCATCGTTGGACCCCAGAACATCGCGCTCCAGGAAGGCACCCACCTGCTAGGAGCGGGGCTCGCACTCGCGTCCGCCATCACGTACGCGCTGCTCATCGTCATCGTCAAACAACTGCTCAAGGATATTCCCGCATCCACGTACATGTTTGGCGAGTACCTGGTGGCTATGTTGGTACTGTTGCCAGCGGTGCTCCTGCTCGACGGCCCCGCCACGTTGCTCCAGTGGGGCTCCGTCGCAACGCTCGGCATTGTGCACACCGCGTTCACCGGAGCACTCTTCTTAACGGGACTGCGCCTCGTGCGCGCCGACCACGCGGCGATCATCACGTATGCCGAGCCGGTGAGCGCCGTCCTGTTCGCCGCCGCGTTCCTCGGCGAGCGAATTGGCCTGTTCACGATTGCGGGTGGAGCGCTCGTCATCATAGGCGGGCTGATCGTTGCCCGGCTCAAGCCCGCTGCCGCGACGGTCGAAGGTCCTCCCGTCCCCGTACAAGCGACCGACACTCCCCCCGGTACCGCCGCCCGGTAGCGGACGACTCCGGAGGGCGGCCCCGCTATACTCAGAAGCGAGAGTCGCTCCCTGCCCGCCACCTGCCAAGGAGACCCGCATGGGCAGCATGCAAACGCTGATCGACAACGACGCGGTCGCCCGGCTCGTCAACCGTGACGTTTCGCTCTTCTCGGTCGACGTGGATCAACGCCAGGCAATCAAGCAGCGTCTCGGTTGGACCGATCTGGCCGAGAAGGCTGTCGCGCGTCTCCCGCAGGTCACGACCCTCGCCTCGGCGATGCGCGCCGAGGGCGTTCGCGACGTCGTGGTACTCGGCATGGGCGGCTCTTCACTGGCATCGCTCGTCATGGCGAGCGTGTTAGGTCCGGTTCCGGACGACTCGCGCCTGCACGTGCTCGACACGACGTCACCGCAGGAGTGCGCACGCCTCCTCGCTTCGCTCAACCCAGCCGAGACGGCGTTCGTGCTCGCGAGCAAATCGGGGACGACACTCGAGCCGCTCTCACTCTATGCGATCTTCCGGGCATGGATGGACGAAGCACTCGGACGAGTGACCGCAGGCAGACACTTCGTCGTCATCACCGATCCCGGCAGCGACCTCGAGCGTCGACGGCAGAAAGATATCATGCGCATCGCGCTCCTCGCCCCGCCTACAGTGGGTGGCCGCTTCAGCGCGCTGTCACTCTTTGGCCTCGCGCCAACAGCCCTCGCGGGCATCGACGTCACAGCCGTAGTCGAGCACGCGCTCGCGACCGAGAAGGCGTGCCGGAGCCGTGCGGAAGACAATCCCGGCGCCCATCTCGCAGCGTGGATCGCTGACGCGTACGCCGCCGGACGCGACAAGCTCACGTTCGTCGCGTCGCCGCGGTACACCTCGTTTGGGGTGTGGATCGAGCAGCTTGTCGCCGAGTCGACTGGCAAGCGCGGCCACGGTGTGGTCCCGGTGCCAGAAGATGGCGGCGTTCCTCCTGAGGCGTACGGACGTGATCGCGCGCTCGTGGTCATGCGCGAAGCGGACGATTCGAAAGTCTCCAATTTCGCTGAAGCGGCACGCGTCGCGGGTGTCCCGGTGATGGAGTTCGTCCTGAGCGAACCCGCGGCGATCGGCGGCGAGTTCGTTCGGTGGACGTTCGCGGTGGGCCTCCTCGGTCACCTGCTCGGTGTCAATCCGTTCGATGAGCCTGACGTCGCAAAAGCAAAAGCCGCCACCGTTGAAGTGCTCAACGGGAAGGCGGCGGTTCCTCGGGCGCGCGTCGACCTCGACGGTGTGTGGCCAACATTCGCGGGCGGCCTCGCAAGCGCACCCGATCCTGCCGGACTCGAAGAGGCGATCGTTTCGCTCCTCACAACCGCACGGTCCGGCGATTACCTCGCCGTGCTCGCCTACCTTCCCTACGATGAAGCCCTCCTGGCGCCGCTGCGTAGCGCGTGCCGCGAAGCGTCGGCGTCACTATCGGTTCCGGCGTGCGTCGAGATGGGTCCCCGGTATCTGCACTCGACCGGCCAGCTCCACAAAGGCGGACCTGATAGCGGCGTATTCCTCATGATAACCACTCGCGATCAGACCGATGTAGCGATCCCGGGCGCACCCTACACCCTCTCGCAACTCTTCCGCGCGCAAGCCGAGGGTGACCTCGTCACGCTTTCAGAAGCCAAGCGGCGGATCCTCCGGCTCGACCTGCCCTCCGCAGAACCGTCTGCCCTCACACGCGTGGCTGACGCCATCGCCCGCGGTGCCCGCAACGTGCGGACATGACGCTACAGGCCGAGGGCCTTCTTGAGAGACGGTACCCGCCGTCTCGACACAGGCACCTGCGAGTTCTCCTGATCCTGGAGGGTGAGCAGAAGCGTGCCTCCGTACATCGGGACCACTTCGCGCACCTTAGACAGATTGACGAGGTAGCGACGGTGGACGCGAAAAAACCCTGCCGTCGTCAACCGCTTCTCCAGTTGAGAGAGGGAGACCGTGGACAGGTACCGCTCGCCGTCAGTATGAAGGTAGGAGTAGTCGTCTCTTGCCATCACGTAGCAGATGTCCTCGACGTGGAGCAGCAGCTTCTTTCCGCTCTTTTCCACCGGGATCCGATCGACGCGCGCACCATCGGCGGGAGCTGGGGAAAGACGCGCGATCGCGGCCCGTAATCGTTCCATCTCCACCGGCTTCATGAGATAGTCGGTCGCTGAGACCTCGAACGCTTTCACCGCGTGCTCGCTATGGGCTGTCACGAACACGATCGCAGGCTGGCGATCCACGCCCGCAAGGGTCTCGGCAAGCCGCATTCCCGAAAGTCCCGGCATGTCTATATCGAGAAAGACCACGTCGTACGGGATTGCCTTGATAAGCTGGAACGCCTCTGACACGTTCGAAGCCTCGCCCACAACCTCGACACCGCCAACTTCGTCAAGCAAGAAGCGGAGCTCGGCGCGCGCTGGAGCTTCGTCGTCGACAACGAGCGCCTTAAGCGTCATCCGAGCCTCCTCGATCCGTCTCGCCGAGCACGACGGTAATCAGTACCTGTGTTCCGCCGCCCTCGGCGTGCTTGACGGTCAAGCCGGAACCAGGGCCGTAGTATCCCCTCAGCCTATCGTCCACGTTTTTAAGCGCGATTCCAAGTCCCTTCCCGAATCCTGGCTCCAGAACGCGGCTGAGATCATCCTTTGCGATTCCGGCACCATCGTCGGTTACTTCGATCTCGATTCGGGAGCCGGCGCGACGAGTGGTGATCGAGATCGTTAAGGGATCGACCTCTTTCATGCCGTGCTGCACGGAGTTTTCGACGACCGGCTGGATCGCGAAGGCGGGAACAAGCAGGCCCTGCACCCCGGTATCGATTTCCTCGATAACCTCGAGACGGTCGCCAAAACGCGCCTTCTCAAACGCGAGATACGTGCGCACGTACTCTAACTCCTGCTCGAGAGGCACGAGGTCTTCCGTCGCCTCGAGTGTGCGACGGTAGAAGCGGGCGAAATCACGGAGCAGTTCCCGCGCTTTCTCGGGGTCGGTACGGATGAGCATGGCGATCGTGTTAATCGTGTTAAAGAGGAAATGCGGGTGTATCTGCGCTTGCAGCGCCTTGAGTTCCATACGGCACGCGAGTTCCGTCTGCCGCTCAAGTTCTGAAAGCTCGAGTTGTGTCGAGAGCAAGCGGGCTAATCCTTCGGCCATCGCGATCTGCGTCTCGTTGAGCAAGCTGCGATGCATGTAGTAAAACTTCAGAGTGCCGACCGGCTGACCTCTCATTTCGAGCGGCACGACTATCGCGGCCTTGAGCACGCATTCCCATTGGGGACAGCCGATTTCGGCGCTGTTCTCAAGGATACGGTGTTCGTTGGTCTCGATCACCTCGCGTGTCCCTCGCGTCATGATCGGCTCACCCGCAACATGGTGGTCCTCACCTATTCCCGCGAATCCAAGCACGCGCTCCGTGTCGGTGATCGCGACGGCGGCCGCCTCGCTGTGCTCGAGCGCAAGGCGGCACACAGCGCCCGCGCTCTTCTCGGTCAGCCCTTGACGCAGGTAACCCAGGCTCCCGTTTGCGATCTCTAACGTGCGATGCGACTGCATGGCCTTCAGATGGTCGGGTCGGCTGACCCAGCGCGCCACGCCGCTGCCAACCGCAATGAACGCAAGCCCCGCGAGCGCGATCACGAGCATCCAACCCGGTGCGGTGGAAGAGATGATGACCCAGCCCGCCACTACCGCAAGTACGGTCGAGGCGAACAGCAGGATCGTATCGAATAAGATCGTGCGCCGGGGCGTCACGATGCGCACGCGGTTCACCCCTCCCGAACATCACGAACGAGAAACACCAGTCTCGTTGCGAGTTCGCGCATCCCAGCTTTCGCGTAGAGGCGGCGCGATGCCATATTTGCCTGCTGGGTGCACAGACTCACCGTGCCAGAGCACGTCCGGCCGAGATACCGGAGCGCTTCAGAAAGAAGCGCTTCGCCGACACCACGCCTGCGCGTGGCGGGGCTGACCGCCAGACGTCCGATCGTTGGGCTGTCTCTCACGACCGTGGCCAGAGTATAGCCGATGACCCTTCCGGCCTCATCGGCGACCGAAAGGCGATCCTCTTCAAGGTGGCGGGTTAACCTATTGGCGTCGTAGCGCCAGAACTCGTCGAAGCACGCCGCGTCGAGCGTCACAAGCGCGCCGAGATCGCCCGGAACCGCAGGACGGATGATCACACCCGGTGGTGGTTGAACGCGCTTGGGCTCACGCGCGGCGCGCAGCACGACCATCTCAGTGTGCACACGCATCCCCGCAGCCTCGTAGCGGCACGCGGTATCGGCACAAACAAGCGGGCTCAGCAACAGACCGAACTCCTGCGCCCCTGCGACAGAGGCAAGCGAATCGATCAGAGCGCCGATCCGCTCCTCGGCGCAGTACAAGCCCTTCACGGCGAGAATGTCGAGGTGATCGCGCCACCTCTCAACTATCGCTGCTTCGGTGCCGTTTTGGGATATCTGTATCCGCCACGGACCCTGCTTCCGGAAGCGTTCGTACTCCTCGGCCGAATCGAACAGGAGCGCGCGCCTCACCACCGGCCACAGCCGCACAGCTTCATCATCGGTAGCCGTACGCAAAGCGCCGCCGTTCACACGAGGCCTGCCTCACTCGCCCCCAGGAGTATCGCGCTCACGGCAAGCATGAACGCGAAACCCGTGCGGAGCGTGCGCTCTCCCGCGGCTGCGGTAAAACGCGCACCGATGATCGCTCCGGGAACCGCTCCGATCGCAAGAGCGAGCGCAAGCCCCGGATCAACGTTGCCGAGCACCCAGTGCGCGACCGCGCCCGGTACCGCAAGGACGGCGATAGCGACAAGACTTGTTCCCATCGCGACCTTGACGCGGTATCCCAGCAGCCGATGCAGGAGCGGGACAAGCACGATGCCGCCCCCCAAGCCGAGAAACCCCGAGAAGAGTCCGGTCACGATGCCGAGAAGAGCGACGGTTGCCGGACGCCGGAGAGCCGGAGCACGCGTTACGCTGGAGTCATCGCCCTGCCCCCCGCGAAGCACCATCACGGCGGCACAGAGTATCATGAAGGAGTTGGCAACGATGACGGCAGTCCCGCCCGCGTGCACGGACGCCTGCGCGCCCGCGGCGGACGCGATTACTCCCCACGCCCCAACCGCGACGCCCGTCTTCACGTCCGCGTGCCCACTGCGCATGTGCGCGATCGCTCCCGCGGCCGAGACAGGCACAATCGAGGCGAGTGCGGTCCCGACAGTCACGAGGGCCGGGTACCCGAACACAAGCCGGAGCGCTGGGATCGTAAGCACGCTTCCGCCCACCCCGAACGCGCCTGAGAGCATACCGGCGATCAGGCCGGTGAACACGGTCGCAAGTGAAAGCGTAAGCGTGAGCATCACCGCTTCGTGTCGTGGCGAATCTGAGGGAACCGGCCGGTGATCGCCGCGCGGTCTACTCGGCGCTCACCAGAGAACAGCGATCGTAACGCTATATCGTCCCAGATCCGATCGAGAAACATCGGCCACCTGCGCTGAAAGTCGAAGTAGTTATGACAGTTCTGCCGAGCGTACTCGGACGCGTCTTTGACGGCCGCGCGAGCGACCCTGAAGTACCGTCCTCCCTCTGAGCGGCGGGAGACGCCTCGAAGCATCGCGGTAGCGACCGCGCGCCACACCACAGACGACGACATGAACCGGCCAGGATAGGGCTCCATTGACTCGGGCGTCACCTGTCTCAAATCGACCTGCGACTTGGCGAATTCGATCTTGCGGTGCTCGTAGACGAAGCGGTACACGTCCTGGCGGAACTGTAGCGCTTCACTGGGAAGCCGAGGCGGACGGTGAATCACCGACCACTCTCCGTCGAGGAACACGTCACCGCCGTGCATGCGGACGTTGATGACATAGTCGATGTCCTCGCCCCGCACCACCCATGGGTCAAACGAAACGTTGCAATACATGTCTCGATGAAGCGCGAGGCATCCTCCAAACGCGACAGTCGATGGCGTCATCCTCGGCGGACGATCGACCATCGCGAGAGCCTCATTGAACGCGTCCTCCCGGCGCCAGAACATGTCCGCCCATTGCGGGTCAGCGTGACGCTGGTAACGGCCATCCTCATCGGTGTAGTAGCCGGTCTTCGCCAAAATCGCCTTGCCGTCGTCCAGCCGCATCCCCAGACCCTCAAACGCCTTCGTGAAGAAGGCCGGGTCATCGATGATCTGGTCGTCGTCGATGAACAAGACCGCCTCGCTCCCAAGCACCGCGGCGGCGATGAGGCCGACGTTACGCACGGCGCCGTACCCCACAAGATTCACTCCAGGAATCATGTCCGCGAACTCGAGTTGCTCCATGCGGCGATGAAGCGATCCGATCTCAGCGGGACCAAACACGAACGCGTCCATGCCCGGGATGTCCGCGAGAATCTCACGCACGCGGTCCTCCGCCGCGTGTTCGATCGAAGGGTCCGTCGCAGCCACGGTGACTACAACCCGCTCGACTCCCTCGACCTCCTGCAACGAACGCAAACACGCTGGCAGCGTACCGTCTGAATCGATTGGTGTGGGGTGGTCGTATACGGCGAGCACGTTGTTTGGCACCCTGTTGCGGCGCCCCGTCCAGAAGGTAGGGATGATCACGCACGGATTCACGCTGGCCACCTCTGCGTCTGCGGTGTCTGCGCCAAAGTTGCATCGGACCGCTCCGATTCTACCGCTTCACCCTCCTCGTGCACATGGAGACCGCATCGCTTGAGCGCCTCGCGGATGACGGCAGCCGGACGCGAGCCGATGATGAGCTCGTTGCACACCAGCGTCGCCGGCGTCGCGTCGATGCCGATATGCAGCGCGACGTGCCTAAACTGATGGAGCCTCTCGTCGTAGCGGTCTTCGCTCCAAGCCAGCCGGGCGGCGGCAGAATCGACACCGGCGCCTTCGGCCACCGTCAGCAATATCTCCTCATCGCCGATATCGAGACCCTCGGCAAAGTACGCCGCAAAGATCGAGCGGTGGACCGCTTCGTGAATCTCGCTCCCGTGGTCGCGAGCAAGCTCGGCTAGCGTGTGCGCCTTGTGCGTGTTGGGCAGAAACTCCGGCAGCACAAGCGGAAAACCTTCCTTCTTCGCAACCCGGCGCAGGTGCTCAGAGACACGGTCTGAGTGTCCGGCCGCCTCAAGTTCACTCACACGCCAGCCCTCAAGAGGCATCGAAGGCCTGAGCTCGAAGGGCACAAGCACCATCTCAAAGTCCGTATCCACGCGCACCGTGTCCAACCGGAACTGGTCGACGTAGCAAAACGGTCAAGTGTAGTCGAAGAACACGAGCACGCGGGGGCGCTCGAGCACCGGTTCTGCGTGTCCGGATCCGACATCAAGACCGTGGCCCTCACGCTCCAGCGTCATTTCACTCCCTGCTCTGTCATTCGACGATCCCGAGGTTGTGTCCACACGAGACGCAAACGCCCGCACGCGTCGCGCGCCTGATGATGGTGTACCCATCGCGGACGATCGCGCGCGCGCCGCACGCGGGACAGACGGTGTCCCCAACACCTGTCTCTAACACATTGCCGATGTAGATGTAGTCGAGTCCCTCCTCGGCGCCGATCTCGGCGGCGCGTCTCAACGTCTCGACCGGCGTTGGTTCGAGATGCGCGAATTCGAGACACGGGATGAACCGTGTCACGTGCCACGGTGTGGCGGTTCCGAGCGACCGCGCCACAAACCGCGCGATTGCCCGCAACTCCGTGGCGGAGTCGTTGATCGTGGGGACGACATTCGTGACGACCTCGACATGCATTGACCACGCCTCTTGAGCGTAAACCGCCATGTCGAGCACCGGGCCTCCCGAGGGAACCTTGCACAACGCTCGGTATGTGGCGTCTGACGCCCCCTTGATGTCAACACGCCACACATCAATATGCTGCCCGAGATAGTCAAGTCCGTCGCTCGTGATGTAACCGTTTGTGACCATCACCGTGTACAATCCGCTGGCCTTTGCGATCCGGGCGACGTCATGGACGTACTCGGCCCAGATAACAGGTTCGTTGTAGGTGAAGGCGATGCCCGCGCAGCCGGAATTGAGCGCGCACTGGACGGCGTCATCTGGTGTTATCGCCTCGATCCGCACACCGTGCCCGGCACCCTTCTCCCTGCTGATTCGCCAGTTCTGACAGTGACCGCACGACATCGTGCAGCCAACGCTCCCCACTGAATACACCGTCGAACCTGGGTGGTAATGGAACACGGGCTTCTTCTCGATCGGATCGACCGCGGCCGAAGAGACGCACGCGTACGTAGTGGCGATGAGCGTGCCTCCGTCGTTCCTCCGCACGCCGCACACACCGGTACGGCCTACAGCGATCAGGCACCGGTGGGGACAGAGCAGGCAACGAACGCACGTGTCTTCCGGTCGCCAAAGATCCGCGGTACGCACGGTCAGCGCTCCTCGTGGCCGGGAGCGAGTCTCACTCGATCGCGCCCCTGTTCCTTGGCCCGGTAGAGCGCCCTGTCAGCGTCCTCGAACAGCACTTCGTGACTCGTCATGGCCGAGTGTGCCGAAGCCAAGCCCACCGAGATGGTCACGGGCACGATCCCAGCGGCTTCCGCGCCGGCCGGCACGCGCAACCGGGAAACCGCGATACGCAACTTCTCCGCGACCGCGTACGCCGCGGTCTTGTCGACGCCCGGTAAAATGATCGAAAACTCGTCACCGCCGTAGCGGACAGCGATGTCCGTCTCACGCAAGACGTTCTTGATCGTGTCCGCGACAGCGCGGAGCGTCGCGTCTCCCGTCGAGTGCCCATACGTGTCGTTGATCGCCTTGAATCCGTCGAGATCGAGCATGAGAAGCGAGAGCGACGGACCGTACCGGCGGAACCGGGCGAACTCGTTCACGAGCCGCTCGGCGAAGACTCGACGGTTCCACAGCCCGGTGAGCGGGTCGACGGTAGCAGACTCGCGCAACGCTGCCACCTGGTCTTCCAAGCCGCGAACGTGCATCGGGACGCACATCCGCCACTGGGAGGCCCCGGCGAGGACCGCCGCGGCGTGCTCCACACATGTCCGATAGCCACACGCGCCACAATCGCGAGTCTCATCCCGGCTGGAAAAACCCCCGTCCCGCAAGGCGGCATCGATAGCCGCATCGTCGAAACTTAGCAGCGGCACCGGATCGGGCGAAAACTCCCGGCGCACCTCAACGCCCGGAAGCAGCGTGAGCACCCTGCGTGAGGGAATAGGTGCTGTCCTGTGCTGCGTCAACTCGAATGTCCGCAGTGACCGCCGGGCGTAGCTCGACAGGTGCGCACCCATCGCGGGGCCGTCAACACAGCTCTCGCAGTAGAGCATGTCCACGACGCCAGGCGTTGTCTCACCGGCCTCTATGGCGGCCAGCAGCCGGTCGACCGTAGCAAGTCCCCTGACCGTCACCACTCCTCCGGGCACGTTGTCGCGAGCTTGCAGCAACGTCCGGGGAAAGCCGTCGGTAAGCGAGATTTCCTTCCTGGCGGCCAGCGAGCGAGCCTGACTCCCGCCGGTCACTCCTTCGGTACCCGCTATGCCGCTCACCATGCTCTTGAGCTCATCAAAGCCGATGACCGCGTCGATGGCGCCCGCAAACGCAATATCCGCATACTCGTCTTTTCGGGCGAAGCACGGCGACACGTAGACGACAGCGAGATCGGGACCGGCGTACATCTCGCGAACAAGACGTGCCTGCGCGATGTAGGGCGGGACGATCGGCGCGAGACACCCCGCAAGCGAAGGCCGGTACTTGCGTACCCACTCCGTGACCACGGGGCACGTGGAGCGCAGCATCGGGCGGCGCGGCAACTCCGGTTCAGCGGAGGCCCACACCGTTTCGTACTCGACAGCCACCATTTCCTCGCCGAGAAACGTGCTCTCAACCGCATGGAACCCGAGTGCGAGGCACGCTTCTTCCACGCGCTCGGGCGTCGCGGGATGCATCGCCGCGGCAAACTCCGTCGCGAGCACCACTACGACCTTCGCAGAAGAGGCGAGCAAGCTCCGCACGCGGGGAACATCGTCCCTGACACGCATGCCGCCCGATCCGCACGCACCGACGCACGCCCCGCACCTCACGCAGCGCTCCGTGACCACACGGGGGCTTCCGTCCGCGACACGGATCGCGCGTGCGACGCATACGCGCGCGCACACCCAGCACAACTCGCACCCTGGCGGCGGATCGATGATCGTGATGCCCGTCGGGGCGTCTACGTGTTCGTAGCGCGTATCCACTCATCTCCCGCCATCAGCGAAACACGGCATCCCAACACATGTTCGCGAGTTCAGCTCTGATCCGAGCCTCTATCGCCGATGAACGCGGCGTGCTTCCTGAGCAGCGTGACGAGGGGAAGCCCGAGCCCGTAGAGCACGATCGCTTGACCGGCCCCGACACTCATCACGCCGAGCAGATATACGGCCACGAACCCGTTTGCCGCGTCGATGCCCAGAATCGGCGCCTGCTCGACGCCGAGCGCCTTGAACAACATCGGCAGATACGCCGGGACGATCAGCGCGTTTGACACCACCGGTCCCAGCAGTGCGACGGCGACACGAGCCCGGAAACGCCACGTCCACGCCGCACCGAGTGCGGTCGCACACGACCCTAACACGACATCGAAGAGCGCAGCGGCGCCCAGCTGAGGAAGGAGGGTCGCGTTCGCAAGCGCGGTGCCAGCGGCCAGGCCTGGGATTGCCGCCGGCGTGAACACGGCGACCGCGGTGATCGCCTCACTCAATCGCAGCTGGATCGGACCCCATCCAAGCTGTGCGGGCATCTGCAGTACGGCGACCGTAACGGCAGTGTGTACGGCGGCGATCACGCCCGCCTGCGCTATGTGGCGTGGCCTGCTCACCCTGGGCCTCGCGTGTCATCATCGGGAGGAAAGTCGGGCACAACGATCGTGAACGTCGAGCCTTCGCCCTCGACGCTCTCCACCGAGATCGTCCCTCCGAGAGACTCAATCGCCGCCTTCGCGATCGGCAGACCGAGACCGAATCCTCCCGTGCTCTTCGAGCGTGACACATCCGAGCGGTAGAACCGTTCAAAGACGTTGGGCAGTTCGTCCGCTGATATGCCAATACCCGTATCGCTCACTCGCGCGACCACGAAGCCCTCTTCCGCCCAGCAATCCAAGGTGACTGTCCCGCCCTCGGGAGTGTACTTGAAAGCGTTGTCCACCAGAACGGAAAGCGCGTCTTCAAAGCGTGACGGCTCTGCGAGAATCGGCAACTCGACTTCGGGCGGACCTTCGTAGTGCACGCCCTTGTCCTGATAGCGGGTTATGGCGCCGGCCATGACCTCACGGGCGACCTGCACCACGTCGAAGGATGTTATTGCGAAATCCGTGACCTGTTCACTTCTAACGAGCGAAAGGAGATCGCCACACAATCTCGCCATCCGGCGTGACTCGCGATCGATGGCCTCGACCGCCTCGTCCCTGACATCCGCATCATCAGCGCTCCACGCCCGCAGGATGTTGGTGTAGCCCCTGATACCCGCCACCGGAGTCGCGAGCTCATGGGAGGCGTCGGCCACAAAGCGCGTCTGCGTCGCGGCCCGGTACCGCAAGCGCGCAATTAGGGCATTTAGCGCATTCCCGAGCTCCACCATTTCTCGGGGACCCACTACCGGCAGTTCGACATCGAGGCGGCCTGAGTCGATCGACTCCGCGGCAAGTCGCAACTCTTCGATCAGTCTTAGCACCCATCCGATGCCCATCTGGATCATGAGCACCATCATCACCATGCCAGCGATTCCGAGAGCCGCAATCGGAAGTGCGACTGTGTTGATGACGGATTCCTCGGCCCATGGGAGGTACGTGACATCCATGACGCCGCGCGAGCCATCGGGAAGGTAGAGGGGGGCGTGGACAGTATGCACCGCGATCCGCGCATCGCCTATCAGGACGCCGAGAGCCGAACCCTCCCGCGCTACGGACTCCGTTTGCTGGCCGAGGTGCCTCGATTGACGGCGCCTTATGTCATCGGCGGTGACAGCTCGGTCTCCACTCGACCATAGCAGTGACAGGTTCGCGTCGTAGAGCGCTACCTCTATCTCGTCCCCACGGCCCTCGTCGAGCAACTCTGAAAGGCCGCTCAACAAGCGGCGGGTCGCCTCGCGCTGGAGTGCCTCGCCCTCCAACCCCTCGGCGGCAGCGTCGATCTGCGCCTCGGCGGCCATGGCACTCACCGCGCCTGTCATCACCGCGGCGTTCTTTGCCGCCGCTTCGCGCGCCACCGCTGTCAACGCATCACCAAGCACCGCGAACGTCGCAAGGAGCAACCCGCCAACGATGAACACCGCGACTATGGTCGACACCAGCAAGAACCATACGCGTAGCGACGACCGTCTCATCTATCCCCTTGCGAAGAAGTACCCGACGCCCCTGATCGTTTGGATGATGGAGTTTTGTTCATCACCGATCTTGTTGCGCAGGTGACAAACGAAAACCTCGATCACGTTGCTGTCCGTGCTCCTCTGTGCGCCCCAGACCGAATCGAGGATCTCGTCGCGCGTCACCACGCGCCCCGCATTGGTGACAAGAAAGGCGAGCAAATCGAACTCTCGTGCAGTGAGCTCTATCGGTTCCCCGTTGAGCGTCGCCCTCCGTGATGCGGCATCGACTTCGACCCCCGACGCTCTCACCGCTGAGCCAACACGCCCTTGCTCGGTGCGTTTCAGCAACGCCCTCACGCGCGAGAGCAGCTCCGGAATCTCGAAGGGCTTGCGAAGGTAGTCGTCGGCGCCTGAATTAAATCCGGAAACGACGTCTTCGGTCTCAGCCCGTGCGGTGAGCATCAGTATGGGCACCTCGATGCCAAGCGATCTGACCGTCTCGGCCACTTCGATGCCATCCATGCCTGGCAGCATCAGGTCGAGGATGATGAGGTCGGGGGTGTCCTGCTCGATGATATCGAGCGCCTCAAGGCCGTCGTCGACCTTATGAACCCGGTAGCCTGCGTGCATGAGCTCGAGTTCAACGAACCGGGCGATCGTCCGATCGTCTTCCACCACGAGGATCTTCTCGTCCCCTGCGCGTTCTCCTTGCTGGTACATACTCGGTGCCCACCCCCACTGTCTCGGTCGTCCGTGTCCTATCCCTATCGCTTCACAAGCTCCTCTGCGATCTGGACCGCGTTGAGCGCCGCGCCCTTGCGCAACTGGTCGGCGACGATCCACATCGCGATACCGTGCTCCACACTGTTGTCCCGGCGTATTCTGCCGAGGAAGACTTCGTCTGTTCCCTCAAGGTCCGCAGGCATCGGGTACGCTGATGACCCTTGGCCGTCAACAACGGTGATCCCAGGAGCGCTGGCGAGCGCCCGCACGGCCTGGTCAACACTGATCGCGCTGGCGAACTCGACCGACACGGCCTCAGAGTGACAGCGCAAAACGGGAACCCTCACGCATGTCGCCATCACGTTGATCTCGGGGGCGTGCATGATCTTCCTCGTCTCGACCGCCATCTTCCACTCCTCTTTGGTGGTGCCGTCGTCGAGGAAGACGTCTATCTGGGGGATGCAGTTGAAGGCGATCCTGTGCGCAAACTGCTCGGGCACGACTTCCTTGCCATCAAGGAACGCCTCCGTTTGTTCGTGAAGCTCTCGCATCGCGGCCGCCCCGGCACCAGACGCCGCCTGGTACGTGGATACCACAACTCTCTTGATTGGGGCGAGCGCGTGAAGCGGGGCGAGAGCCACTACCATCTGGATGGTCGAGCAGTTGGGATTCGCTACGATCCCTGAGTGCCACGCGACGTCCTCGCCGTTTACCTCGGGAACAACGAGCGGCACACCTTCATCCATGCGAAACGCCGAGGAGTTGTCGATCATCACACAGCCCGCGCCCACAACCGCGTCGCGAAAGCGTCTCGACACCGCCGCGCCCGCACTGAAAAGCGCGATGTGCACACCTTCAAACGATCGTGCAGTGAGCTCCTCGACGACGAACTCTTCGCCGGCGAACGGCACCGTCGAACCCGCACTCCTGCTCGAGGCGAGCGCGATGACCTTGGCGGCAGGGAACTCCCTCTGCTCGAGAACGGCGAGCATCTCGCGCCCGACGGCACCCGTGACGCCGGCTACAGCCACTACGGGGCGTGCGGGGAGCGGCGGCCACGCCATCAACTCACCGCCCTGCACGCGGGAGAGGTTTCAACAGATATCTCGGCCGCGTCGAGCCCGAAGCTCGAATGGAGGGCTCGAACCGCCGTTTCGACTTCATCTGCGGAGATGACGCAGGAAACCCTGATCGATGACGTCGAGATCATGTCGAGGTTGACACCCGCATCCGCGAGCGCCTTGAACATCTGAGCGGCGACACCCGGATGCGTTTTCATTCCAGCTCCAACAAGGGACACCTTCGCGATCGACTCATCCACGCTCCACGTGCGCGCATCGAGCTCCTCGACGACTTCACTCGTCGCCCGGCGGGCCCGCGCGAGATCGTCTTTGGGCGTGGTGAACGATATGTCTGTCGTGCCGCTCTCAGAGACGTTTTGAATGATCATATCGACGTTCACGTTGGCCTCGGCAAGCCTGCCAAAGACAATCGCCGCCACCCCGGGCCGGTCCGCCACATCCCGGATGGTGATCTTCGCCTCAGAGGTGTCGTGCGTGACACCAGAGATTATCGCTTGCTCCATCGTATCGTCGGCCTCCTTGACGATCGTGCCCGGCGCGTCGTTGAAACTCGAGCGGGAGTGGATCACTACACCGTGGTTGCGCGCGAACTCGACAGCGCGAAGCTGGAGTACGCGAGCCCCCGTTGCCGCCATCTCGAGCATCTCCTCGTAAGAAATGGTGTCGAGCTTGCGCGCCAGCGGCACGACTCGCGGGTCTGCCGTGTAGACGCCGTCGACGTCACTGTAGATGTCGCAGACATCGGCTCTCAGCCCGGCGGCGATCGCGACAGCCGTTGTGTCCGAGCCGCCCCTGCCGAGCGTCGTGATCTGGCCATCGTCAGTCACGCCCTGGAACCCCGCGATGATCACGATGTGGCCGGTAGCGAGCGCAGCGCGAACCCGCTCCGCCCTGACCTCGCGAATCTTAGCTTTGGTATGACCGGAATCGGTCACGATACCCACTTGCGGACCGGTGAACGAGACCGCTTCGTGCCCGAGAGAGTGAATCGCCATGGCAAGCAGCGCGATCGTCACCTGTTCACCCGTGGCGAGCAGCATGTCCATCTCGCGCTCCGGAGGGTGAGGCGATACGCGCGCCGCGAGTTCGGCGAGTTCGTCAGTCACATCACCCATCGCCGAGACAACCGCCACGACCTGATCGCCAGCGCACTTCCTGTCTACCAGTCGACGCGCGACGCCAAGAATCCGCTCCGTGTTAGCGACTGAGGTGCCTCCGAACTTGGTCACAACCAGCGCCACTGATCTCCTTCACTCGAAAATCCCTGGAATCATCCCGATGGACTCCCACCATGTAGTGTATCATCGGCCGCCGACACCCGGACTCAGCTGGCGTAGAAGCGCAACCGCTCCGCGAGGCTCCGCATACGTTCAGGCAACACCGCCATCGAGTCCGCGCAGAAGTGATCGACCAGCGCGTGCCCGGATGTGCGGCCCATCACCTCCTCGATAGCGCGCACCGCGGTGCGCAGCCCTTCAATCTCCTCGGCGATAGCGTGACCCTGCGCCCTTTTGACCGCGACACGGCCCCCAGTGATCCGGATCGCCTGTCCAGCCTCGGCGAAGCGCTCGTTGAGCTCCTTTTCCACGTTGTCCGCAAGGCGAGGACCGCCGAGTATCCTAAAGCTTCCGAGCATCCCCTCGGACAGGGCCACAAAGACCGCGTGCGCCTCGTCGATGCCGATATCTTCCGTCTGGACGGACGCCTCTGGGTGATCGAGATGCTCATGGCTATCGAGCTCCTCGATGAGGGCCTCAACGACATCCGGATCGAACTGCGCTCCGGCACACCGCCTCAACTCGGCGATCGCCTCCGGGCGGCTGCGGCCATCCCGGTATGGACGATCGGAGATCATTGCCTCATAGGCGTCCGCGACGGCAAGTATGCGAGCGAGCAGAGGTATCTCCTCTCCTCGCAGTCCCGCCGGGTAACCATTGCCGTCCCAGTACTCATGGTGGTGCCTGACAACAGGCGTGATGGGCCACGGGAACCCCACCGGCTTCAAGATGTTGGCGCCAATCAGCGGGTGGTGCCGCATCTGCCCCATCTCCGCGTCGGTAAGCGTGCCCGGCTTGAGAAGGATTTCTTCCTTAATGCCAATCTTGCCGATGTCGTGGAGGTACGCCGCCATCTCGAGCGCGACCAGCTGATCGTGCGATAGACCAAGACGCTGCCCGATGAGCCCTGCATAAATTGCGACACCTTCCGAGTGACCCCTTGTGAACGGATCCTTCGCGTCAACCGCGGCCGCAAGCGAACGGACCGTCGCCAGATACGCTTCCTGCAAGCTTGAAAACAGCTCGATATTGCCTATGGCGATCGTAACGTGATTCGCGATTGTCGACAGCAGGCGCACGTCTTCGCTGTCGAATCGCTGCTCCGGGTCTTGGCTTCCCACCATGATCGCGCCGACAGCGCCCTCAGCCGACACGAGGGGGACACAGAGCGCCGCGAGCGCCCCCGTGACCACCTCGACCTGACCGCCACCGACGCTGTCTGAGGGATTGAAAATGAGCGGACGTGACTCGGCTATCACCCACTCTGACATGGAGCTGCGGACCGTCTGGTCGTCGACACGCACCCCCGCAAGGCCTCTGTGGGCACGAATCTTGATCGCGCCGCCCTCCGTCTCGCGCATCGTCACGTAACCGAGATCCGCTCCGAATATCCGGAGGGCGGAACCGAGGACCGATTCGAGCAGCTCGTCCATATCGAGGGTCGAGCCGAGCGACCTGCTCATCTCGTAGAGCGTGGCCAACTCAAGAAGTTTCTTCGTGAGAGTTCCGCTACGCTCTTCGAGCGACTCGGTCATCTGGTTGAAGCTCTTCGCAAGCTGTCCGATCTCGTTTGCGCCCCTGACTTCGATCTGCGTCGAGAAGTCCCCATCCGCAACTCGCCGCGCACCCTCGGTAAGCGACTCGAGCGGGATTGAAACCCTGCGCGCGACCCACCCTCCAAGCCCCACAAGCGCAAGCACCGCGACCACGGACCACATCACAATGAAGTTCACCGTAGTCGAGCGCGCCTCAGCCGTCACTTGATGGCTTATCAGCGAGAGAACGTATGCGTCGCTCTCGGCGCCTTCCGCTTGGACTGACACCGGAAGGCGGTCCACACGCACCGTATGCGGATGCTCTCCGACGGTAATCGTCCCGAGCGCGTGTTCCGCACCGCCTTCTTCGATGGCAGACACGAGCTCAAGGATCGCATCACGCTGGCTTTCGAGCGCCGTCGAGACGACGCTTGTGTCAAGGAGACGTTCGGGATCGAGGGATCCGGAGATGGCGGTCGTGCCAAGAGCGGTGAACACGAACGCGTATGCGTTCCCTGAACCAGACGCAAGTCCCGCAACGAACTCTTCGTCAAGCAACGTGGACACGCAGACCGTGCGGGAACCGCTGGTCGGCTGGCCGACAACCAGTCGCAAAAGACCATCACTCCCCACCACGACCTTCGCCTGCCTCCCCGCACTGGCAGATATCGCGTCTGCGGTGAGCGGAACGCGCCCGCACTCCGGAGTGTCCTCGCCCGCGGCGGCTACGATCTGACCTCCCGTGTCCACCACCGCGACCGTCGTGAATCGGTACACGCGTTGCGCTCGCTCGAGCGCCGCCTCGATCGCCGGCACATCTCCCGCTTCGATCGCCGCCGTCAGCCCCGCGTCGCTCGCGGTAAGCCCAGCGAGCGATTCCATCATGCGAACACGATCTTCAAGACGGGCCTGAATCCCCGCTGAGGCGCTTTCGGCTACCTCTTCGATCCACCGGTCCGTCAGCTCAGACAGGAAGTACGTCGCGACAACGGTGGCCACGCCACCCACAATGAGCGCCGCGAGCACGAGCGGGATTGCAATCTGGTAGTACAGATGCCTCCCGAGCAACACCCGCCGCATCCCTCACCCGCCCGTCTCGAAGGCGGATGGCTGATCCCGCATCTCACGTCTCGCCGCAAGCGCCCGGCCAAGCGTGACCTCATCGGCGTACTCGAGATCACCTCCCACAGGCAGGCCAGACGCGATCCGGGTGACCGAGATTCCAAGAGGCTGGAGCATGCGCGCGAGATAGAGCGCTGTCGTCTCCCCCTCAACAGTGGTGTTGGTGGCGACCACAACCTCTCTCACTGTCCCCCCGGCGACCCTGTCGAGCAGCTCGCGAACGCGCAGCCGGTCCGGGCCGATGCCGTCCGCGGGAGAGATGACCCCGCCGAGCACATGGTAGAGGCCACGGAACTCGCCCGTGCGCTCGATTGCGACGACGTCGCGCGGCTCCTCGACGACACACACGAGCGACGCGTCACGTTCCGGGTCTGCGCATGTCTGACACACTTCGCCTTCGGCGAAGTCGAAACAGCGAGGGCAGAAGTGGATGACGCGCTTGACCTCCACGAGCGCGCCGGCGAGCCGCTCGGCATGTTCGATGTCGGCTCGGAGCACATGGTATGCGATACGCTGAGCGGACTTGGGCCCGATGCCAGGCAACCGTTCGAGTTCCTCAAGCAAACGGGCGATAGGGGGAGCGTGATACATCGGCGAGCCCTACGTGAGACCGGGAATATTCAGGCCGCCTGTGACCGCCGCCATCTTTCTCGACGCGAGTTCCTGTGCTTGCCGAAGCGCCTCGTTGACCGCCGCGGCAACCATGTCTTCGAGAATCGCGAGGTCTTCGAGGTCCACGGCATCCGGATCTATTGTCAGCCGCTGCAGCTTCAGGTCGCCCGAGATCGCGGCTGTGACGGCGCCGCCACCGACAGAGACTTCAACGTGCTCCTCGGCGAGTTCCTGTTGGACTCGCGCCATCTCGGTCTGCATCTTTTGCGCCTGCTTCATCATGGCGCCCAAGTTTGGTTTCATCCCATCACTCCATCTACTTGTCGGTGTGCGACGTCTCGGACACTTTCTGCGCGCCGAGCGTTTCGGTCATGAGAGTCTCGATGTCCGGCGAGCTACCGGAGTTCGCACGTGTCGCCTCTCTCGGCTGGGCCGATGTCGGCATCTCCGGCGGTCGCACCGCACCGCGGCCTAGCTGGAAACGGAATGGCGGCGGCGGGCCGAGGACCGTTGTCATCGCGCCTTTGAGCAACTCTATGCTCTCCGGCTCTGAAGCCTGGCTCATCGGGAAACGGGCGGCCGAGGGAAACTCGACGACAAGAGTCTCGCCGTCGGCGTCGATGTCGACCTCTGTGCCGTCGAACATGGCACTCCTGGCGGGCTTGCGCTTTCGGACCTCAGCGACGATCGCGGGCCATGCGCGCTTGGCCCTCGCGCGATCGAATGTGCCAGCCGTCCCAGGGCAGGACGGCGCGTGCGCGGGGGTGGGGGTGAGAGCGAGGGCGGGGGTGGGAGCGGCATCCGAAGCGATCAGCGGCGGGGCGCTCGCTTCGGCGTGCGAGACGGTCGAAACCGCACTGACCGGCGCGCCCGCTTCGAGCGCCTCGACTCGCTCCGCGAGCGCTTCGAGCGTGAGCTCGCCATGCGGACGCGCCAACCGCGTGAGCGCGACCTCGAGCGCGAGGCGCGGATCGGGCGACCACCGCATGTCTCCCGTTAGCTCGCCGAGCAAGTCGAGCACGCGTGAGAGCCGGTCGAGCCCGAACTCATGCGCCTGAGCCGTGAGGCGGGCAAGATCTGACGATGGCGCCACGACGATTCCGTCGGCGTCTCCCACCGCCGCGATCACGTACAGGTCACGCACGTGCCCCACGAGCTGCCGGACGAACTCCGGCATGTCGACTCCCATCTGGGTGATTCGCGCCACGAATCGAAGGCTTCCCGCGACGTCGCGCTGGGCGATGAGTCCGGCAACCTCGAAGATCAGCGCCGAGTCGACCTCACCGAGCAACCCTTCGACATCCTCAAGGGAAATTGAGCGGCCTGAATACGCCGCGAGCTGCTCAAGTGTGGAAATCGCGTCGCGCATCCCGCCAGCCGCGTGGCGAGCTACGAGCGCGAGCGCGCCGTCGGCGACCTCGAAGCCTTCCGCACGCGCTATGTAGTCGAGACGGCGCACAATGTCGTCGATGCCGATCCGGTGGAAATCAAAGCGCTGGCATCGCGAGTGAATCGTCTCGGGCACCTTGTGCGGATGAGTGGTGCACAAGATGAACACCGTTCGCGCGGGCGGCTCTTCGATACTTTTGAGAAGCGCGTTGAACGAGTGTGTCGAGAGCATGTGCACTTCGTCGATGATGTAGAGCTTCCACGCGCCTCGCACTGGCGGGTACTGCAGCCGGTTGATGATCTCCTCGCGCACGACCTCGACCTGCGTGCGGGAGGCGGCGTCAAGTTCATAGACGTCCGGATGGGTACCTTCGACTATCGCGACACACTGCTCGCAGTCGCCGTCTGGATCGGGTGTCGGACCGTGCTCGCACTGCAACGCTTTGGCGAAGATGCGAGCGGTGGTCGTCTTGCCGGTGCCGCGTGCTCCCGTGAACAGGTATGCGTGCGCTACCGTGCCCTCGGCCAGAGCGTTTCGCAGCGTGCGCGTCACGTGCTCCTGTCCAGCGACGTCCGCGAACGTCTGGGGACGGTACTTTCGGTAAAGGGATATCTGTGCCATCGGTTCCTTCCACGATACCCGTGTGCGACCGGAGCACCCCGCAGCGGGGAGGAGACACACGCCTGACGCCTTCGAGCGGGACCCGGACGCCCGGCAGAGGACGCTTATGGCTGCTTCCTCCCGGACCTGACCAGGTTCACGCCGTATCGCCGTCCGGATCCCGCTCGAAGGCGCTCCGCATAGAGCCCTCAGTATAGAGCCGATCGGCTCCTTCAACCAGAGGGCCGTGCTCAGCGGAGCGCGGCAGGAACGCTTCGGGGAAAGGGGAACAATCTTGTACGACGAAGGGAGGCACCCCGGATGGACACACTCGATCGCAGATCGCTTCTTGCGCTCGCCGGTCACGCTGGATGGCCGGCGATCTCTGTCTACCTGCCGGCACATCGCGCGGGCGCCGAGACGCAACAAAATCCAATCCGCTTGAAGAACCTCCTGAAAGAGGTCGAGGCTGCGCTTGCCCAGGGCGGTATGCGCGCCCCGCAGATCGACACACTTCTCTCGGACGTATGGAAACTCCAGGGAGATCCCGCGTTTTGGCGGGATGGCTTCGACGGGCTGGCCGTCTTCATCGGCCAGGCAACCTTCACGGTGTACCGGACAGCGGTCACTCTTCCCGAACGCGTCCGGGTCGGCAAGCACTTCTTTATCAGGCCGCTCGTTCCCGCGCTCGCACCGCACCTGCGCTTCATTGTGCTCGCACTCAGCAAGAATCGGGTGCGTCTGCTTGAGGGAACCGGTGAGGAGGTACGCGAGATCGATCCTGCCGGCATTCCCCAGGGCCTCGCCGAAGCGCTCAAGTACGACGACTACGAGAGGCAGGTGCACTTCCACTCGCGGACACCAGCGGCCGCGGCTGGCCGAGGAGGCAAACGAGCCGCTATGTTCCACGGCCACGGCGGACACGCGGACATCGCGAAAGAGTCCCTCGAGCGCTACTTCCGGCTCGTCGACAAGGGACTTGTAGAACTGATCGGCACGGCCGGAACACCGCTGCTCCTGGCTGGGGTCGACTACCTGCTGCCGATCTACCGCGCCGTCAGCACATACCGTGACCTGCTACCCGAAGCTCTCACCGGAAATCCGGACGAGACTCCCGCGGCCACTTTGCACGTCGAAGCGCTCGAGGTGCTCAGCCCTTACGTCCGACGGAAGCTTGAAGACGACCTCGCGTCGCTGGAGAGCGCCCGGGAAAACGCCACTGCGGCAAGCACCCTCGAAGATGTCGTGCTCGCCGCCCATGCCGGACGCGTCGAGACTCTCTTTGTCGCTGAGACTGACGAGATGTGGGGAAGCGTCGCGCCCGGCATCATCGAGGTGGCCGGATCACACGACCAAGCGCGAGGCGACACCGACCTGCTTGACCGGGCGGCGGCGCAGACCCTGCTCCACGGTGGCGATGTGCACGTGTTGGCGCCGGGCGAAGCGGCAGCGGCCATCGGCTCACCCGCAGCGGCGGTGCTTCGCTACTGAGGCTCCTCCGACGTGGCCTTCTCCGCCGCTTGAGACGGTCGCAGCAAGGACGACCGGCCAGAATGGGGCCTGAGTGACGCGTGCTCCCGGGCCATCACGACGCGCACCGCGCCGATTCCAACAATGACGGCCGCAAACGCGAACACCATTTGCCACGACAGCGTGAGGCCAAACAGCCCGATCCACAGTTCCCTGAAGATGATGGCGAGCGACACATCAGCGAGGTTCACGATGCTGATCCGCTGGGTTCGCAGGTAATCGACGAGCGAGTGGAATATCTCGATGAAGATGAAGATGGTGAGTATCTCGACGAACAGATTCTTCACGTCATAGACTTTGACACCCACGATACCCAGGTACAGGTCGACTCCGATTAGCCAGACCTTCCATCCGAGCGCGGCAAGCACGAGCACCACCAAAACGTCGATGATGATCGACATCGCGAAGCCCGAGAAGCGGTCGACCGCAGCCGCAACCGGCTTCCCCGGTCCGTACTGGCTCATCTTGCGCGCCGTATCGTCACCCGTGTCGTCACTCATCTGGCGGTCTCCTCTGCTGGTTCGATTCCTGGCCACGGGCGGTGTACGCCCTCGCTCACAGCCCGTTTCCCCCAGCCGAAGAGCTCACGTGCCGGTGACACGAGGTGCAGTCGATCGGAAACGCCGTGATATCGACGGTGGGATGCTCGCTGTCGGGCATCGCATGGCACGCCTTGCAGAAGTACCGCATGTCGTGCCCCCCGCCAAGCGCCTCGGGGATTTCGTAGACGAGGAGCCCTCGCTGCACGCGGCTTCCGTCCGCCGAGCGCACATCACCTCGTAAGACGTAGTCGTTCGCGGCGCCGTGCGGCTCGTGGCACACCCGGCAGTCGAGAGTGTCACCCGGCAGATAGCCCATCTCCGGTCGCAAGAATCGCGGGTTCCCAACCTTCGCACCGTGCCGGTTGCCCTTCTCGTGCGCAGGATTCAGGTAGACCGATGCGATGTCGGTAGTCGTGGTCTCCCCTCCAGGACCAAGTGGCGGCAGCACCCACGGCAGCGTATCGCTAGCGGTAGGCAGCGTCCCATCGTGGCATGTCAGGCAGTGGTCTGTGCCGCTCGATCCGGTCCATACACCTTGCGGTGACGGATCGTACGGATCCACGAGCGGATACTGCGCTGTGACGGCGTGGGTGTTGTGGCAGTTCTGACACGCCATCCGGGCACCGGTGGCAGCCTGGTCGCTCGCGAGCAAATCGTGACGGCTGCTTGGACTGGCCGAAAACGTCAGGAGGGCCTGGATATCGGGTGTCTCCGGAGTCGCGCTCGCGGCGGCGTGACACTGCATGCAGCCCTTATAGCCATCGTCGTAGTGGAGTAGCTGGCTGCTGGGGGAGCCGTGTGCGAAATGACACGCGAGACACGTGACTCCGCTGCCGCCTTCCGGCGGCTCAACACCAGTGTTGTGGATCGAGCCCTCGAAGACTCGCATATCCCCAGCAGGCAGAGCCGAGCCCTGCCCGTGACACGTGTAGCACAGCGCGTTGCCGCCGCCCGTCCCACTGACATCCAGCAGCCGTCGCGTCTCGGAGGTGTCCACGGAACCGTGCGGGTTGTGACACGATGAGCACGACAAGCCGCCACTATGGATGCCGGAACCTGAAGCGTGCAACGCGCCACTCGCATTCTGCGCGACGTCCATGGTGACCGCGGGACCGCCTGTGCCGTCATGGCAGGTCTCGCACAGCGGCCGCTCTCCCACGCCCCCCACGGCGAGCAAGCTCCTTTCGTTGGGAGCGTTATGTATCGTGTGGCACACGCTGCATCGAGCTGAGTCCGGCTCAGCGAACAACGCGTGCGGGTCGGCGGACGCGGTGGCGACGCGCGATCTTGCATACCTCTCGACGGATCTCGCACCCGTCACCCCGTCTGAGTCGACCGCGGCGACAGAGTACCAGTAGCGCTGATAGGGAGTGACGGCCTCGTCGACGTACTCGGTCCCAAGGACCGGCTCGGCAGTGAGAGTGACGGGATGCCCTCCGCTATACGCCGCACGGAACACATGATAGCCGGCGAGGTTCGAAAGACCGCTTGGTGTCCAGCGCAGCGTGATCGAGCCCGCCGTTTCAACGATCTCGGTACGCAGGCCCCGCGGTGCGGGCGCCGGTGGCGTCTCGACCGTCGCGAACTCGACCGTCTGCGTGCTGAGCTCACTCGCCCCGCGATCGTCTTGGACCGACACCGCATAGGTGAGCAACGCCGACGAAGAAGCGTTCGTGTCAGACAGTGAGCGGTTATCAACGCCAATCGTCGTGCCGACGTGCGCCCAATCCCCGCCATCCGAGCGGAACACGTGGTAGCGTACCTCGCCAAACGTCTGGCCGGTCGGGGGGTTCCAGGCAACGAAAACCTCGTCACCTCGCACCGGCCGTGCCGCCACCAGACCGGGCGGGTCAGGCGGGAACGACTGGGCGGTCATCCCGTACACCGACGCGCTCGGACCCGATTGATTGCCAGCGGTGTCCACGGCCCTGATGTAGACCCAGTACTCGATGTTGGGCCGGATACCTTGAACTATCGCCGCGTTGGAGGTGGTCGTCGCAACCGGGTTCCCATAGTCGTGGCCGTCCCGATCGAACAGGTACACGTCGTAGCGCGCCACACCGCTACCGGGCGCCGCGTCGATCACCACGTCCCAGCTCATCAACGCCCCATCGAGTCCGTACCCCGCACCTTGAACGTTCTGGGGGGCCGCCGGTACCACCGTGTCCACCGAGAAGCTCACAGTCCTGGTCGGCTCGTTGTCGCGAACTCGTTCATCGTCATGCGTGCTGAAGTGCAGATTCGAAGATCCTTCGGGCACCGTAAACGGAGCGGAGTACACGCTCCACGGTCCATCGGTCGATGACCACGAGTAGTGCGTCGTCACAGACGCTGGAGCCGGAGCGGGACTCGTCCACGACAGCGTGACCGACGGAACGGTGATGAACCAACCGCTCTCGCCGTCAGGCGTCGCCGGGACAGTGGTCGCGGTCGTGGTGACCGGAGACGTGTCGATCGCGTTCGTCCGTACGGTGACCTGCGGACTCGCGGCGGACTCGTTGCCCGCCACGTCAACTGCGGTCACCGAGAACGTGTACTCCGTGTCAGGCGTCAATCCTGTGACCGCAAACTCGAGCGCGGTCGTAGTTGTCACCACTGAAGAGCCCTGCCACAGCCGGTAGTAGGCCAGCCCTGACGTCACATCCGTAACGGCAGGCCACGAGACCGTCACCGCCGAGGTCCCCTCAACACTTGCCGCACAGTTCGCGGGCGCTGTCGGCAACACCGTGTCGACCCTAAGCGCAAGGCTCTGAACCGCCTCTCGATTGCCCGCCGAGTCGATCGAGTGATAGCAAAGCGTCCCAACTCCCTCGGGTGCCAGGATCGACGCGACGTACGTCGACCACGGGCCATCTGAAGAGTGCCAGCTGTACCGGGTGATCCCGGACTCGTTCTTCTGTAGAGTGATCGTCGGCGCGGTGACGTACCACTCATGCAGACCATCCGGCGCAGCCGGGTCGACGCTTGCGATGGTCACCGGCGGCGCAGCCGTGGTTGTCCGGAGCGTTGTTCCAGTACTGCCAACGATCCATCCGTGATCGCTGTCGACGAACGAGATAGCGTTTAGTTGATTCGCGGTGCCGGTCGCCTGGCCCGTCCAGGTGGTGCCGCCATCGCTTGTACGCCTGAGAACGCCGGTCGCTCCCACCGCCCACGCACGCGAGGCGTCGAGAGCAAAGACCCCGAATAACGTGCCTGTCACACCGGAGGCCTGAGCCGTCCACGTCGCTCCGCCGTCGGTCGTCTTCCGTATCACGCCTGCCGCGCCAGCAACCCACCCCGTGTTCGCATCAATGAACGTTGCACTGTGGAGAATCGAAGCGACTCCCGAGGTTTGCGGCGTCCACGTACCGCCTCCATTGGTCGTCCTGAGGATCACCCCTCCGTCGCCAAAAGCCCAGCCGGTGGTCGCGTTCACAAAGCGGACGCCTCGCAAGATGGTCGTCACCCCGGAGGCCTGAGCCGTCCACGTCGCGCCGCCGTCTGTGGTAGCGCGAATGACACCTCCGTCGCCAACAGCCCATCCCCTCGCGGCATCGACAAAATCGACGCCGCGAAGCGCCGAGGTCACGCCAGAAACCTGCGGTGCCCACGTCATGCCTCCATTGGCTGTAACGCGAATCACTCCCGCACTTCCTACCACCCAGCCAGTGTCAGCACTGACGAAGTCGACGCCATTAAGCGCGGAAGTGGTCCCTGACCCAAGATTTCTCCACGTCAACCCGCCATCACGAGTGCGGCGGAGCAGACCCGAGGCGCCCACCGCCCATCCCGAGTTGGCGTCGTGGAACGCAAGCGCGTTGATCGCCAACGTCGTCCCGTACGACACTGACGTCCACAGCACGCCCGAGTTGACGGTCTTGCGTATCGCGCCAGAGTCCCCCATCAACCACCCTTGGCTAGCGCTGGCGGCGTGAACCGAGTACAGCACGCCAGTGGTTCCGGACGCCTGAGGCGACCAGCTTGTTCCCCCGTCAACCGTACGTAGCACGGTCCCAGCCGCCCCGACAACCCAACCGTTCATGCTGTCAGAGAACCCGATCCCCCACAGCGTCTGCGTGGTACCGGAGGTCTGTGCCGTCCAGGTGGCGCCACCATTCACGGTTTTTCGAATGCGCCCGGTGGTACTTACCACGAACCACGTCTGCGCATCGATGACCTCGAGGGCGTAGATGGCACCGGTAATACCCGAGGCGACCGTCGCCCATGTCGCCCCGCCGTCGGTGGTCCTGCGTATCGTCCCGGAAGCACCCGTCGCGATCACGGTTCCTTGATCGACCACCTCAACCGCGTAGAGGATCGCGGTAGTGTTCGACGGCTGCGGAACCCATGTAGCACCGCCGTTCGTCGTCTTGAGGATCGTTCCGCCGTCGCCCACCACCCAGCCAACATCCGCGCTCGCGAATCGAACGCCTCTGAGAATCGATGTCACGCCCGAACTCTGTCGCGTCCACGACACCCCGCCGTTCGTCGTCTTGAGGATCGTTCCGCCGTCACCTACCACCCAGCCGGTCTGCCCGTCGACGAAATCAACCCCCCGCAAGTGAGCGGCACCCGAAGTAAGGAGCTCCCATGACTCGCCACCGTCGTCGGTACGCATGATCGTCCCGGACGCACCCGCGATCCATCCTGTCAGAGCCCCGACAAAGTCGACTCCAAAAAGCGCGCGTGTCGTTCCCTGCATCTCAGATTGCCACGTGTCGCCCCCATCGGCGGTCAGAAGGACCGTTCCCGCCGTACCCACGACGCACGCCGTTTGGGCAGAGGTCGGCGCGATCGCCCAGAGCGCGAGTGTGCCGCTGTCTTGAGTTCTCCACGTCGCGCCGCCATCGCTCGTCGCCCTGATGACTCCTGCGGCACCCGTGATCCACGCATTCTGTCCGCTGGTGAATTCGATATCGTACAGCGTCTGCGTGGTGCCGACGGCGCGAGCCGTCCACGTCGCGCCGCCATCCGCAGTCGCGAGTACCGTCCCTGAAGCACCGACGGCCCATGCTGTGTTGGCGTCGATGGCGGTCACCCCCAACAGCGTGACGGTAGTGCCTGACGTCTGCGCGCCCCACGTCACTCCTCCATTGGTCGTCTTGAGAAGCGTACCGTACGCACCCACTGCCCACCCGGTATTGCGGTCCACGAAGTCGACGCTGTTGAGCACCGCCGTTGTCCCTGACGTCTGTGTAGTCCACGTCGTCGCGCCGCCGTTGGAGGTGTGACGGATCCGTCCGCCGTTACCAACGCTCCATCCGGTGTCCGCGTCAACGAACGACACCGCGTTCATGGCGGCCGTCCCCACGTTGGCGTTCTGCGCAACCCACGTGGCACCGCCGTCCGACGTCTTTCTCACGACACCAGACGCCCCCACAACCCATCCCGTGTTCGCGTCGGTGAACTCCACCCCGCTCAGGAGCGTCGTGACCCCTGAGTCGAGCGCTTCCCACACCACGCCGGCAGTGTCGGTCTTGAGCACGGTGCCGTTCGCGCCCACCGCGAACCCCTTGTTCGCGCCTATGAAGTCGATTGCCCGCAACTCATTGCCCTGCGGTATCGGATTCTGCCAGTACCAACCCCGATCACCGGTGGGCCCGGTAGACAGATACGCGAGCGACGTGCCCGGAAGCCCCGTCGCCATCAGCACGGCAGAAAGTAGGCACACGCCCGCAAAGCGTGACCAGCGACGTATCGTTGTCGTATGCCGCGCACTCATCGGTACGACTCCAGACGCTCTCGCAACATCTCCGGGTCGATCCCCTGAGGTTCCGCCTCCATAACCAGCGTCACGTGCCGCCGGGCCTCCTCAATTCTTCCTGCTTGCGCCAAGACGTCCGCCAAGAGTAAACGCGATCCGTGCAGTGCGGGATTCAAGTTCAACGCCGAGCGAAGCGAACGTTCAGCGCCCGCCAGATCCCCCCGGTCAAAATAGAGCACGGCAAGGTCATGGTGCACGGTCGGCTGCTCGGGATCGATGGCCAGCGAGCGTTGATACGCCTGCTCGGCGGCGGCAAGATCTCCCTCGGCCTCGCTCACCTTGGCGAGTGTGACATGAGGGCTTGCCTCCTTGCTTCCTGAGGCGAGCTCCCTTTGCGCGCCGCGCCGGACCTCATCGAGCGATTGAGGAACGGGCACCACGGACACGGGCACAGGATCCTCCCCCGCTTTACCCGCACAACCGGCCATTCCAAATATGATAATGAATACGATGGCGAGCGCGCCCGCCCGGCACCGATGGATACCGCGATCGTGGTTCACGCTCATCCTGTCCACCTGAGCACCGATGACACCAGCACGGCACGGCATCTAAGCACCGGGTATGTGATCACTACACATTCCTGATCCGAAATCGTTTCACTGCCGCCAGTGTAGCGCATCGCAACACTTTTCGCTCACGCGCGCCGGTCACTTTACTCTCTGAACAGGGCATAGTGTGCCCATGAGCGCTCCTGCGGAGGTTTGGCGGTGTAAGCTGTGTTTCACACTTAAGGTCGCGCAGCGACCCGCCGATAATTACTTGACTGGGTGATCGCGGAACCGCGACGACCACGAGCACGTGCGAAGGGGGTCTTGCGGCATCGTGCCAACCGAGCGGCGATTGACCGAGGTTCTCGGCTCCGTCCACGATGGCTCGCCGGATATCGTCATATGCGTCGATGAAGATCTTGGCATCGTGTACGCGAACCAGACGGCGTCGGCCAGAGCGGGCGTCTCGGCCCGAGATCTGATCGGCGTCGCATGCCATGAAGCGTTAATGGCGTGCGCCGTCCCCTGTGGCGTGTGCCGCGCGGACGAAGTATTCGAGTCCGGTGCGACTCTCAGCTATACGGGTGGCGCCGACACCCATCACCCTGGGGCCGAGATCGAGCACACGTGGCAACCGATCCGTGACGATACTGGGCGCGTGCTTTGCGTACTTGAGCGCATCCGCGTGGAGGTCGCCCCGGGCTGTCTGACCGGACCAGCTGGCCCGTCCGCCGCGGCAACGGTCGCGTCGCCGCCGCGCGCGTGCGGACATCTCGACACGACTCCGGCCATCTTGCTCACCCTCGACAAAGAGGGCAAGGTCACGCTGATCAACAAAACCGGCTGCGAACTGCTCGGCGTGCCGGAGCACGATGTCGTCGGGCACCCGCTGGTCGAGGAGTTCATAGAGCCTTCCGAGCGTGCTCAATGTGTCGAGCACTTCGAAACGCTCCTGACCTCCGCGCCACGCGATGTCGAACCGTGCGAGAACACGATCGTGCGCCCCGACGGCTCCCGGCGTACCATCGAGTGGCACGCTTCGGCGCTCCACGACGAAGACGGTGCCGTGACAGGCGTGGTCGCGTCGGGTGTCGACATCAGCCGCAGAAAGGCGGCGCAGTCTGAGCTCGTGTTCCATTCCTGGGTGCTCGACCAGGCAAACGACTCGGTGATCGTGCACACCCCAGAGGGAGTCCCCGTCTACGCCAACGCGAAAGCGGCGGCGATGTGCGCCATGAGCCGGGAAGCGCTGCTTGGCCTTGAGCCGTTCGGCTGGCTTGCCGAGGGGCATCGCGCCCTTCCAGACGCCGTCCAAGAGTCGCTCGAGGTGACCGGCGCCGCGATCTACGAAACACTCTACCGCACCGCGGACGGCCATACGACGCCGGTTGAGGTCCACGCGACCGCCATGGACGCAGACGGGCGGGGATTGATAGCCGCCGCCGGCCGTGACATCTCCGAGCGTAAGCGGACCGAACACATGATGACCCGGCTCGCGTTTTACGACTCGCTCACGGGACTCGCGAACCGGGCGCTCTTCCTCGACCGTCTCAGGCACGCCGCAGCGACGAAGGCGCGAGCCAACGAACGCCTTGCTGTTGCCTTCATCGACCTCGACCACTTCAAGGCCGTGAACGACACCTTCGGACACCGTACCGGGGACGCCGTCCTTGTAGAGGTCGCCAAGCGCTTGAGCTCGGTGCTTCGCGAGTCAGACACACTCGCACGTCTCGGCGGGGACGAGTTCACGGTCCTCCTCGAGGGAGTGCAGTCCGAGCGCGATGCGGAACTCGTGGCGAGCAAGCTGCTCGAAGCGATCGAGCGGCCGCTGCGCGTGGCCGGCAACGAGATCCGTCTCACGGGCAGCATCGGTATCGCGATAGGCGCGCCGAGCGAGGGTGACGACTCAGCAACCCTTCTTACGCGCGCGGATACGGCGATGTACCGGGCCAAACAGAGCGGCCGTGCGACTTTCTGTCTCCACGAGCCCGCGTACTCCGAGGATGCCTGCGAGAGGCTTACGCTGTCGCGCGACCTGCACCACGCACTCGAACTAGGCGAGTTCGACGTGCACTTTCAACCAATAGTCCGGGTTGAAGATGGGCGCCTGAGGGGCGCGGAGGCATTCGTTCGCTGGCACCACCCGTCTCTCGGCCCCATCCCGCCAGCGACGTTCCTCCCCATCGCTGAAGAGAGCGGTTTGATTGGGATCATCGGCGACTGGGTTCTTAAAACCGCTGTCGCACGGTTCGCAACGTGGCGTCCTCGTGGCTTGCCTCACGATGCGCGTTTGACGGTCAACCTATCCGCCCGTCAGCTTTCGGCGCATGGGCTGGTGGACCGGATCGACGCGCTCGTGCGCGAGCATGATCTGAGCGGAGACGTCCTCGAGTTCGAGATCACGGAGAGCACCGTCATGCACGAGACTGGCGTGGCACGCGAGACGCTCGCGGCCTTGCGTGATTTGGGCGTCCGCACATCGATAGATGACTTTGGCAGCGGGTACTCCTCGCTTGAGCAGTTGCTCGCCCTTGGAATCGACACGATCAAGATCGACCAGCGCTTCGTGCGAGGGCTCGGACGCAACGTCCAATCCACAGCGATCTGTCGTGCGGTGATCTCGATGGCCGAACAGCTCGGTCTCACCGTGGTCGCGGAGGGTGTGGAGACCAGGGTGCAAGCGGCGTGTCTTCGCGCCGAGCGCTGCCATGAGATGCAGGGTTATCTCGTCAGCCCGCCGCTTCCGGCGTCCGCTGCGGAGACTCTACTCACCCGTGATACGATCGCGCACTGGAAAGGTCATGCGCACGGCGCCTCCCGCATCGCACCGGTGTGACCCATCGCATCCGTGCCGCGACGTCCCGCGAGAGAATGATTCAGAGCGCGGCGGCAATTCGGGCGGCCAGCCGCGCGTTCGCGTAGACAAGCTGCTTGTTGGCGTGTTGGCTCGCCCCGCCTGTCGCACGGTGGATGCGTGCGAGCAGATACGGCGTCACCGCAGCGCCAGAAACCCCCGAAGCGGCCGCCTCGGCAAGTGCGGATTCGATGATGCCCTGGAGAAACTCCGCGTCTAGCGCGTGCTCCTCGGCGATCGGGTTTGCGACGACCACGCCCCCGGCAATCCCGAGCGCGCGTTTCGCGCGGATCACAGCAGCTGCCGCCTCGGGTGATTCGACACGCGCCGGAACCGGATGTCCGCTCGACGCGGCATAGAACGCAGGTAGCTCGCCGGTCTGGTATCCCAGGACCGGAACGCCGCGCGTTTCCAGGTACTCCAGCGTCAGACCAAGGTCGAGCACCGACTTCGCTCCCGCGCACACGACCGTAACGTCAGTACGAGCGAGCTCCTCGAGGTCCGCGGATACGTCGAAGGTCTCCGGCGCACCCCGGTGCACCCCCCCGATCCCGCCCGTGGCAAACAGTTCGATCCCCGCGAGTGCCGCGGCGATCATCGTGGCGGCGACAGTGGTAGCGCCATCCGCCCCGCGAGCGGCGAGCACCGGCAGATCCCTCCTGCTAGCCTTGGCGATAGCGGCACCATCTCGTGCAAATCGCTCTATCTCGGCGGCTGCGAGGCCAACCGTGAGCACACCACCCACGACACCGACGGTCGCCGGCACCGCGCCCTCCTCCCGCACCACGCGCTCGCTTTCACGTGCGCACTCGAGATTCGCCGGGTACGGAAAGCCGTGCGTGATGATCGCCGACTCGAGAGCCACCACCGGTATCCCATGTGCGCGTGCGGCGACCACCTCGTCGGACGCGCGCCAGAGATCACTCATTCCCTCTCCTTCTTAACGGCCGTCGAGGCGGCGAGCACGCTCATGTCCTCGGAAACTGTCTCGCCGGTTGCAAGGGTGAGGGCCGCCGCTCCTACGGCGAATCGCGCTGTCCGCACCACGCTCCATTCGCTGAGGGTCGCAAAGACGACACCTGCCATGAACGCATCGCCAGCTCCAGTCGCGTTCACCACGTCACCAGTGGGTGCCTGGGTGTAGCCCCGCTCAGTCCCGCTCGTCCAAAACACGCCGTCCGCTCCCGCGGTCACCCACACTCGGTCAGGACCACGGCTGGCGAGCAGTTCCGCCGCTAAAGCGGGGTCCGGCTCACCGGTGAGCGCCTCGGCCTCCGCCGCGCTCGCTTTCAGTCCTTTGATCTTGGTCAAAAATGGCACGAGCCTCTGAGCCTTGGCGACCGAAACACAATCGGCGAACACCGGGACCCGCGAACACGACTCAAACACCTGACTCAAGGTAGCGGGAGCGGGGTTTGCGTCGACCACCACTCCGTCGATCGCTTCAAGACCCTCAAGCGACACGCGAATCGCTGCGGGGGTCAGATACTCAAGAACACTCATGTCTGATACGGCCGCCACAGGATTGCCCGAGCGATCAATCACCGCCACGTACGTCGAGCCTGGCGCTTCATCAACGAACACCGAGTGACTGATGTCGACGCCTGCCTTCCGGCACTCAAGAATCAGATGCCGGGCTCTCTCGTCACCGCCGAACGCGGTAACCAAGTTGACCGTCGCGCCCATTCGCACGAGGTTTATCGCGATATTGTGACCGACACCTCCCGTGCTCACACGAATGTGGCCTGGACTTGAGTCGCCCGCGATTGTCCGTGCATCGGCCATGCCCAGGATGTCGGTGTTCGCTCCGCCGACAACGAGCACACGAAGTCCTTCCGTGCCATCACGCGAATGCATCGGTCTTCCCTCCGTAGACCTACCCCCCTAGAAGAGTGTCCCTCCTCGCTGGGAATGTAAACCGTTTCCGCCATCGCACGAGAGCGTCCCCGCATCACAGGGAACACTCACCAACAAGAGACGAGCAACCACCGGGGGAAAGCGATGACGGAGACAGACGGACAGACCGATTTCGACGTGCTGGTAGCCGGGGCGGGACCCGCTGGGCTTACCGCGGGCATGTACAGCGCACGTCAGGGACTCACGACCGCGGTCGTAACCAGCGACGTCGGCGGACAGGCCGCGTGGGCTGGCCGTATCGATAACTACCTCGGCTGGCAGGCGATCACGGGACCGGAACTTGTCGCCGCGTTCAGGGAGCACGTCTCACTGTTCGGCGTACGTTGCTTCGAAGGTCGGCTTGTAAGCGCGATCGTCCCCGATGGGCCGGGATTTTCCGTCTACACACGTGAGGGAGACACGTTCCACGCACTGGCGGTGATCATCGCTACCGGCAAGGCGCCCAACCGCCTCGCAGTCCCAGGAGAAACCGAACTCATCGGCCGCGGGGTATCATACTGCGCCACATGCGATGCCGCATTCTTCTCCCGCCGGGATGTCGCGGTTGTGGGACCGGGCGAGTCTGCTGCGGACGCCGCTCTCCAGCTTGCGGCTCTCGGCGTCAATCGTGTCACTGTGCTGACGTCCGCTCCGCTCAAGGCGCCCTCCGCCGTTCTCGAACGTATCACAGCCGAGCCAAGCATCACGGTACGTGAGCGCGTCAAAGTCACGCGCATCGAAGGGAAGGACCGCGTAACTGGCGTGGCCCTTGTAGACAAGGCCACATCAATCGAAGAGATCTTGCCTGTAGCTGGTGTGTTCATCGAAACCGGAGCCATCGCTGCCGCCGAGTTCACAGCGGGACTTGTGGATGTGAACGGCAAAGGCGAGATCATCGTCGACCGCTCGTGCGCGACAAGCCATCCCGGCATCTACGCTGCGGGTGACGTGACTAACGGCCTCGGCAAGCAGGTGATCATCGCGGCCGGCGAGGGTGCCCGGGCCGCGATCGCCGCTGGCCGCGACCTCAAGCGGCGGTGAGTGCCGTATGGACCCGCGAGCGTTGACGTTCGTGCGTGCGACGATCGGCGCGGCTGCTGCTGGAACGCTCATCTGTGGTGTCGGCTGGTCGATCGCGGCAGACCTCATCAGCACGCCGCAGGAGGCGCCGACGTGGTTGCGCGAGACCCCGATCGCGCACCGGGGACTCCACACCGGCGACGCGGTGCGTCCGGAAAACTCCCTCGCGGCGTTCAGGGCCGCGGCGGACGGCGGCTACCCCATCGAGCTTGACGTCCACCTCGCGGCGGACGGCGTGCCCGTGGTCTTCCACGACGATGCCCTTGAGCGCATGACAGGCGATCCTCGCCTCGTCAGTGAAGTGACCTCGGCAGAGCTCAAGAACCTTGCGCTGCTCAACTCAAGCGAGCGGATACCGGCGCTCGACGAGGTGCTCGCCCTGGTTGAGAACAGGGTGCCCATCCTCATCGAGATCAAGCAACGCGGTGAGCCGGGCGCACTTGAACGAGCTGTCGTCAACGTTGTCCGGGCGCATCCGGCCGAGGTCGCCGTGCAGTCGTTCAACCCCTACTCGCTAGCGTACGTCAAGACCATCGCACCCGATCTGCCGCGGGGCCAGCTCTCTGGCTCGCTTGCCGGAGAGAAACTCCCAGGATGGCAGACGTTCGCGTTGAGGCACACACTCATGAACTGGGCGAGCAAGCCCGCGTTCATCGCCTACGAACTCGATGCGCTGCCCTCATGGGGAACGTCCCTGCAGCGCGCGAGGGGCCGTCCGCTACTCGGATGGACGGCGAACAATCCTGAAGACTTTGAGCGCGCCCAACACGTGTGCGACGGAGTGATTTTCAGTCATGGCGCGTTTTGACGGCTGCTCGGCGTTCCCGCACCCTCGGCGTCACGCCCCCCAGCGCTCAGACTCTAAGCGTCGCAGTCAGGCGGCTTGGGACGCGCAACAAGCCTAGTGCGTCGCCTATCGACCGGGTGACGACATCGGCCGATACGACCGCCGGCCCCGCGGCCCCCTCTGGCCCGATGACGCAGATTCCTATCGCGGATGCCTTGAGCATGGCGTCGTCGTTCGCGCCGTTGCCCACGGCCACCGTCGAAGACGCCCCCAGCGACTCCACGAATGCGGCCTTCTGCGCCGACTCATTCCCCGGTTCGATCACCGTGACACCAACGCCGAGCGACGCGGCCATTGCGGCGGCGCCCCCGTGAGCGTCGGCAGTGACCAGCGCTACCTTAAGCGTGCCACCAAGCGCGGCTACCGCCTCTTCGACGCCGTCGATCAGCACGCCATCGAAAGCGATTGTCCCGTTCACATCGAGCACGAGATGCGCTAACGTGAGACATCCCTTTCCAGGAATATCTATGATAAGCATGGGGTTCCTCCGTACGCTGATTTCCGCTCATAATAACTGGAATCGCCATCGTAAAGGCGCGTCCAGGAATTGACGAGAGATGGAATCTGGCCGATAATCAAAGCAATTCCTATCTCGCAATACTTCGCCTGCTAAACTCGGGAGGGCCGCTTGATGATCGACAGAGACCAGGCGTTCGAACGCATCCGCCAAGCGGGGCTTAGACTGACGCCTCAACGACGGGCCGTCATTGAAGAGCTCGCCGGTGACCGCAGTCATCCGCTCGCTGAGAATGTGGCCTCTCGGGTTGCCGCGCGTGTGCCCGGAGTCTCGCTTTCAACCGTCTACAAGATATTGCACGAACTGGGTGGTCTCGGGCTCGTACGCGAACTCTCGCTCCCGGGCGCGATGCGATTCGATCCCGATGTTGATCCTCACGCGCACCTTGTGTGCTCTGAGTGCGGTTCGGTTTACGACATTCCCGTGCCTGTCGCGACCACCGAAGATCTGTTCTCAGCCGCGGAACGGGCTACGGGCACTGACGTCATTCACATGGAGGTCACGCTGTATGGGCGATGCGCCCAGTGCAGTCCCCGTGCATGAGACCGATTTCTTCGCGTGCGCGAACTCTGGTTTCCCACGGATTTAGAAAGGGATTTCAGTGAAATCGACCCTCATCGTGCTCGCCGTCGTGATCGCGCTTCTCGCCTTCACCACCGCCGGGTGGGCGGGTTTCCGCGCCACGACGACCCGCGTCGCTCCAGGTGACCCGGCGCCGTATGAAGGACACCCTGCCTACGGCTGTGTCTGGTGCCACATAGTCGAACGCTGATCCCGACGCCGATCACAGCTCCGGGACGTCTGGGGCCGGCGTTCGTCCTGGGCGCCCGGTCATCTCGGCCAATACGCGCCTGAGCGCGAGCGCGAACCGCTCACGGTCGTCGTCGTCGAAAGGAGCGGGGCCGCGTGTTCGACCGCCCGCGCGCCTGTGCCGCTGTTCAGCATGGCGCACCGCAAGCTCCAGATCGATGGTAGACGCCAACCACATCCGCCCTCGTGGCGAAAGCGCGTGCGCGCCTCGGCCTAAAGCCATCGCGGCAAGCCCTGTGTCGTGAGTAACCACGACGTCTCCAGCCCGAAGCATCTCAACCATCGCAAAGTCCGCTGCGTCGCGTCCCGATGCGACCTGCACCGCACTCACACCCGAACGCTCGGTGTAGCGCGCAAAGTTCTGGGTCTCGTTTCCTACGAGCACGACAGGCACTCTCGCACTGTGAGCGATGGAAATCGCTTGCCGCGTCACCGGGCACGCGTCCGCGTCGATGTAGAGCGTCGTCATACTCGGAAGTGTACCGCGCACATGGCGATACCTCCTCTATAGGCATGGTTAAGCAAGCGTCAGGAAGTAATCCGCGTGGGAAGAATCTACCTGTTAGCTCAAGCGGCCCGGTTGCGGGCCTCGGGTGAGGGAGGTCTTTATGGATCTGTTCTTGCGTACGTGTAACGCGGAGCGGATGAACATCGCACGCATCGTCGGCCGAGGATTCGTAGTGATCGGCGGCTTGGTCTGGACAGTGATGTTCTTCGCCTCGGAGACCGCAGCCAGATACGCTGACATCACATACACGCTTGATGACGTTGTGCAGGCCGGCATCGGTGCCGCGATTCCGGCGGCTGTTGCGGTGCTTGTCTTCGTCATCTCCCTCTTTTATGAGCGTCTCGCTGCGTTACTTCTCATCTTGGCTGCCATTGCGACCGTCGTGTACGGGGTCATGGCTACCTGGGAACCCGCACTCTGGGTCACCGCGTCGCTTGTCATTATCTCGCCGCTTGTTATCGGCGCTGCGCTCTTCCTCGTTGCGGCGCGCACCCAACGCGTCTGCGAGCTTGAGGGAAAGACGACCGCCGGCTAAGACATCTGTCAAGAAACGCCGGGTTTCGCCCGGAACCGCTTAGGGATGTGAGTTTCTTTCCGGACCCACGGACGGGATGGAGAGCGAAAACGTCGATCCTTGTCCTAACGTACTGCGAAGTGCCACCGTGCCCCCGAGCAACGTGGCAAGACCCCGCGAGATGGCAAGGCCCAGGCCCGTGCCCTCCAGCTGGCCAACCGGGCGGCGTTGCCGTTGCGCGAATTCTCCAAAGATCGACTCTTGTTGCCCTTCAGGGATGCCCGGACCCGTGTCTGTCACGGAAAACCGGATACTATCGTTTTCCAGGTTCTCCAAAGCCAGCGTCACTGAGCCAGAATCTGTGAATTTGACCGCGTTTCCAAGAAAATTAAGCAGCACCTGCCTGATCTTGACCGCGTCTGACACCACCGTCCCAAACGGTTCCTCGGGCAGCTCGAGCGTGACCGAGAGGCCTTTGGCGTGCGCCGCGGGAGCGACCACCCCGAGGGTTTCGCGAGCCAGCTCACAAGGATCGAACGCGGCTACTTCAATATCAGCCTTGCCGGCCTCGATGCGGGAAAGATCGAGGACGTCGTTGATCAGGTCGAGCAGGTGTCTCCCGGAACGATTGACCATCTCGAGCTGGCGGGCCTGCTCCTCATTAAGCGCTCCGGTCAATCCGTCAAGCATGATCCTGGAAAAACCGATAATCGAGTTGAGCGGGGTACGAAGTTCGTGGCTCATCGACCGGAGAAAGCGGGACTTCGCCTCGTTGGCCTCGACGAGATCGCGATTGGTCGCCCGCAGCTCTTGGGCAAGCTGCTGAAGCTCCCTGTTGGTCGCGTTCAGCGCTCGCGTGCGCTCCTCCACAACACGCTCGAGCGAAGCGTTCACGCGGAGCACCTCGGCTTCCGCCTCGTGTCTCAACACCACCTTCCACACGCCATCCATGAGCACGGCGAGACGGCGAGCGTCACTGTCTTCGTAAAGGGTGCGAGAACCGCACACGACGACCACGCCTGCGACGCGCTCCGCGCTGAACACGGGGACAGCCAACATTCGGCCAACCGCGACCTCATCCATCATGAGTCCGGTGTCATCACGTCCCGTCGTCCCCTGGCGGATCACCGGCGAACGCGTGGCCACCACTTCGGCGATCAGCTCGCCTCGTCCGGCCGCTGTCTGCACGACGCACGGGTCACTCCCCGCCCCGTCCCAGGTCTGCACCGACCCAGCGAGTGCCACCTCGGCACCATCAGGACCGTACCGGTAGAAGTCAGCGGCGGTACTCCCCGTCATAGTGAGCGCCTCCTCGAGAGCCTCGCTCACGTACCGCTCCACGTCATCATGCTCTGCGCTGGAGACCCGGAGCAGCGCCTCGAGCAGGTCGCTGTGCGTCCTCACCTCGCGTTCTTGCTGCTTGCGATCGGTGATATCGAGTGCCGCGAACGAGTACCCGCGTGAAGGATCCGCCTGATCTATCGCGGTACTGTGGAGCATGATCTCGATGGTTCGTCCATCACGATGCCTGAATCGAGTCTCTACCGTCCCTGTCCCGGATTCGAGCACGCGTTGGTGAAGCTGTCGGCCCACGTGATGGAACTGCCGGTCGCTTACGTATGCTATCCGCTCGGACTTGCCGAGCAGCTCCTCGCGCTCGTATCCAAGCATCTCGCAAAACCGGTCACTCACGACCGTGTACACCCGGTCAACGGTGATCCCAAGGCCCATCGGCGCCGCGCGGAACAAACTGAGCATCATCTCTTGTCCCTCGCGTTGCACACGTTCCGATTCGAGCCGCGCCGAAAGGTACGATGTCCGGCCGAGCTGCCAAACGATGGAAAACCCGCCACCCATCAACATGATGACGCCAACAGCGAGCGCGATTATGAGCACGCCTCGGTCACGCCACTGGGCAAGCGCCTCGGACTCGTCGATCTTGGCTACCATGTACCATTCTGAATCGGCGATCGGCGCCGCGTACGCCAGTACTTGTTCGCCCCGGTAGTCAACTCCGTCCACGATGCCCTCAACGCCCATCACGGCCATGACCGAAGGGTTATCTCCCTGTGTGAGCGGGATCCTGAGTCTGTGAGCGGCATCCTCTGCATGCCGGAGGTCGTTGAGGAAGAGCGCGTGCGAAGCGTCTTTTGCCACCAGCGCCGTCTCCGCCGTGACGCTGGGTGTGGGCCAGCTCTGCACGAGCGGATAGAGGAACTCCTTCGCTGAAGATTGCAAGACGATCGCGCCTGAAGATACGAGCTTCCCGTCCGATTCGAAGAACAGTGGGGCGACGACGTCGATGTACGCCGAACCCCCAGCGGGACCTTCGTGCAAGCGCGTCAACACCGGATTTCCGGACGCGACGGATTCGCGGATGGCCGCGACCGTGTCATCGTGCATAGGTGTCGGCTTGTCGCCTAGACGGAGCAGCTCACGGCCGGACGTGTCCACGAGCACCACATCGAAGTAGTCGTTGCTCGGCTGTTCCGCGCGCATTCGCTGGAGGATACCCGTGGCCGAGGTGGACGCAGGATCTTGCATCCAGCTGTTGACGATCCCGGCAAACAGGCGGCTGTTGGTGAGCCGCCACGCCGTCCTCATGTGATTTTCGCGCCACGTGACGATCTGCTCGATCTTCAAGCCGGCGATCGTCTCCAGCTCGATTTGCGCCCTCTCGCGCAACGCGTTCTCTTGATCGCGATAGAGCCACGTCCCGGCTACGATGACGGCAAGACCCGCAACCACGAGTGCGCCGATCATCCAGACCGGAGGTCTTCCCGCCCAGTCGATCGCGGCCCGTGCCCGTTGCCTCAAAGTGGTGTCCTTTACGCGAATGGGCCTTCCACTGCTATTACAGTGGTTGTCCGGTGACTCGTCAAACCAGAAGCCCGCGCACGCGCTGACGCTAATCGTCGATTTTCCCGATCATGGTGAGCTCAAAGGAGTGATCAGACTCGCCTTCGGCGACACCAGAAGACGTCCGCGTCGAAGTGCACGCAGCTTCCCGCCCGAGGCGCGCCGGGCCGGTCCGATCGCAAAAGACGGCGAAGTCGGTCCTGAGGATGCACTCTGCGAGCTGCGCGCTCGTCAAGCGAGCTACTCTCAACGCGACACTCCCATCACCGTACTTGGTCAACTTCGCTCCTGGTTTGAAAAGGCAGCCGATGCCGCAGCCGGCGTGCGTAAACTCGTCTTCTCTCACCTTATCGGCACCGGTCGCCGACGGGATGAATCGTTGCCGACAACCCGTCGTTCGTGTGCCAGTTTCAGGCAGTCGTTGAGGCAGTCGTTGTTGCCTCCTTCCCCCGCGCGGACATATCCTGGTAACGGTCGCTTAAGACACGGAAGCAACCCGGAGGAGGGGCCACTATTCGCACGCACCGGCTTCAAAGTCCGTTCGAACATTGGCGTGTAGGTCTGCTTGTCGAGTTACTAGCGTTCGGAGCGTTCATCGGCGGAGTGTCTCTGATGGCGGCGCTCATCGCCTGGGTCACCTGAGGTCCGCGCGATGTGGATACGACTCGGCTCTTCCGACCAGCGCCTCATCGTGCACTACGTCGGCGTGCTCGTGATCGGCATCGGGCTGGCTATGTCGGTCCCGCTCGTCACCGGAATCGTATGGGGTGAGTGGGCCGCCGTAACAGACTACCTTCTGGGCATGGGTGTGACCTGCACCATCGGTGCACTCATGATGAACGTTGAGACCCGTCCTGACCGGCTGCGCCAGACACACGCCCTCATCATCACCGCACTCGGTTGGCTCGTCGCTTCGATGGTCGCAGCGATTCCCCTCGCGCTTTCCGGAAACTACCTTTCCTACATTGACGCGCTATTCGACGCGATGTCGGGGTTGACGACTTCTGGGCTGACCGTGGCGCAAGATCTCGACCACATGGCTCACGCTCACAACATGTGGCGCCACCTCACCCACTTGATCGGCGGTCAAGGTATCGTCGTGGCGGCGCTATCGTTGAGTGTCGGCCTGCGCTCAGGCGGCTTCTCGCTCTACCTTGCCGAGGGACGCGACGAGCGCATCCTGCCCAACGTCATCCATACGGTACGCTTCATCTGGTTCGTGACCGCCACCTACATCGCGCTAGGAACGCTCGCACTGCTCGCGGTAACCACATATCTCGGCATGGACCCTGGGCGCGCGGTACTGCACTCATTTTGGGCTGCGGTTGCCACATACGACACGGGCGGGTTTGGTCCGCAGTCCATGAACGCCATGTACTACCACAACTTCCTTTTCGAGACGGTAACCATCTTCCTGATGATCGCGGGCTCGCTCAACTTCAACCTGCACGCGCAAGTCTGGCGAGGGGACCGAAGAGAGCTGTGGCAGAGCATCGAGGTCAGGGTTCTCGCGTCAAGCGTGGCGGCCCTCTCGGCGGTAACGGCGATCGGGTTCGCGACGACACACACGCTTGAGGCGCCGTTCGCCGCTATTCGTAAGGGCGTCTACCACGTGTTTTCAGCCCACAGCGGTGCGGGACATCAGACGCTTTACGGGTCACAGTGGCTCGCCGATGTCGGCGGAGCCGGGTTCGCCGCGATACTGATCGCCATGGCGGCCGGCGGGGCGGTTTCCTCGACAGCCGGTGGCATCAAAGCGCTACGCCTCGGAGTGATTGGAAAGGCGCTCTTGCAGCAGGTGCGTGAAGCCCTAGCGCCTCAAAGCGCGGTCATGCGTGCGCGCTACCATCACCTCGGAGAGAGATTGCTGACACCGGAGACCGTCAGCGCCTCGGCCATGGTGTTCATTATGTACATGATCACGTACGTCACCGGGGCGGTCATCGGCGCGAATTACGGATACGATCTAGGCGAGGCCGCGTTCGAGTCGATCTCGGCGACCGCAAACGTAGGGCTGTCGACAGGCATCACGTCAGCTGCGATGCCCACGGGACTCAAGCTCACCTATATGGCGCAGATGTGGGCGGGTCGCCTCGAGTTCCTCGCTGTGCTTGTGCTTGCCGCCCACATCATCACGTCGCTGGCGGGCGGTCGGCCAAAACGGTGAGGCGAATCTGTGGATCATCTCAGCACTCGACGAGACATGCCCTCGACGCGTAGACTGCGGGAGTACCCGTACCAGTATCCGGAAAGGAGCGCGACATGAGACGGACGCTGCTTGGGTGTGTGCTTGCCGGAATGCTGTCCGGGACGCTCTTCCTCACTGGATGCGGACCCGCGACGCCAGAAGAGGGAGCGGAGTCTGGCGGCAGTGACACGATCGTCCGTATCGCCGACGAGCGCATTCTCGGACAATGGACGGGTGATGACGGAGTAGTTGAGTTCCGCACCGACGGCACGCTGGTGCTCGACGACGGATCCGAAGTGCCGTTCGCGATGCCCAATCCGGACCGTATCGATGTCGAGTTCGCTGCGGGAACCCGCACATTCAACATTACATGGGACGGCGACGACCGCCACGGCGTACTGGCTACCGACAGCACGACGACCACCCCCACTTGGTACGTCCGCAAGTAGCGGACCACCGGCGCATGAACGGTCGCCTTCGCCGCATCTTCACCGTAGCGCTTGCGGCCATCACCCTCACAACCACGGTGGCGTGCGGCCTCGACGGCGGGCACCTGTTGTCGGCAGGCGTCATCTACCCCTCCATCACGCCCGACATGACAGCGGCGGGAACACGGGCCGTTTCACACACCTTCCGGTTCGAGGGCCGCGAACGGACGATCTCGGTAGCCGTCGCCGAGTCCCTCTACCAGGGAGCCCGGTCATCCACCAAGAGTGCCGTGCGCTTTGGAGGATCTGGTTCCGGCGAGTGGATCGACGAGTACTACCCGGCATTCATCTGGGACACCGAACAAGATCCGTTCTTCTCCGACCTTCTTGCGCCCCTGCGAGACATCCGCACGAGCGAGACACTCGATTTGGACCGGTACGCTGAACTCTTAGTGGCGTTCGTCCAATCGTTTGAGTACCGGACTGGCCCTGATGAGCTCGAGCCCAAGTTTCCGGTCGAGACATTTGCCGATCGCTCGGGCGACTGCGATGACAAGGCGTTGTTGCTCGCCGGACTTCTCGCCCGCGAGGGCTACGATGTCGCAATCATGCTCTTCGAGCCTGAGCAGCACGTCGCCGTCGGAGTGCGCACGAAGGGTCCTTGTTACCGAGGAACCGGCTACGCGTTCATCGAAACCACCAGCCCCGGATACATCGGCATGGTGCCAAGTGAGCTCGACGGGGGCATCACGTTGGAGAGCGCGCCGCGAGTCATCCCTATCGGTGAGGGCACCGTCGCGTACGAATCGGGACACGAGGTCGCCGCGATTCTCGCCCTGCTCGCTAACGCAGATGAGCGCATCACGGAACTCAGAGACGCCGTTTCGCGAGCTGACACGGAGATCGCAGCCGCTCGATCGCATGTCGACGCCGAGCAGGCGCGGCTGGAATCGCTCCGCGCTGGGGGCCGCCTTGACGAGCATGATGCGGGCGTCTCGGCATACAACAGCCTTGTTTCGGAGTTCAACGCCTCCGTCGAGACGCGCAACGCCATCGCGAATGACTTCAACCGCTGGGTCGAGATTCAGGCACTGATCGTCGATTCGGCCCATGACCGGCCAGCCGCGTATCGTGCCGCACGGTCGTTTTAAGCCATGATGGCCGACGGCAAGGCGATGTCTACGCTGGCACCCTCGCGATGACGCGTTCGATTTGAGCGTGATGGTGTCTGATGATTTCTCGCGGCGTCCCCCACGCCGACGCGCTCGCCGCTAGCACTTCAATGGCACCTTCAAGACTCTGCCGAGTGGGAGCGCTGTAGTCTCCACCGGCCGACTTGAACGCGCCCCTGACCGCACTCACCACGCTCCTCCTGAGACCCTCTTCATCGATCGGCAGACCGAGATCACCCTTCGCTTGTACGAAAGTCTCTCTCTGCGCGGCCATAAAACACTCTACGAGAAGATCCCGTGCACGCAGTGCGTCAAGTCCCTTGAGTTCAGCCTCACTGACGACCCATCGGTGGCACGTACGAGTGTCCATCGTCACACCCCCATCGCAACATGACGCGCTCCGGCGGCTCTCCCTCGCCCCCAGGTCGATAGTGTCAGGCGCGCCGTACCAAAGTGTGACCATCATACCCCTGGGGGCACTCCTTCTTCTGTGACGAATGAACAACTGGGCAGGACGCGGTTATTGCGGGCAGGTAAGACACCCACACCCGGACAGCTCTCGCGATAGCTCCCAGAGACGGGCCTGCTCTTGCTCATCACGGCTGGCAGCCGACGAACGATGGTGACGGCCGTTGAAGAAGTAACCGCCTGTGACGCCCTCGACGTCCGGTGAGGCCGCGAGCCATATCACGGTTTCAGCGGCCTCCTGGACGCTTCTGGCCGTCAGGGGCGAGAGCGCTCCGATCACGCGGCCCCACGCGCCGTATCCGCGAACAGCGAGCCCGGTCCCCGTCATCCCCGGGTGCACCGCGTTACACGTGACCCCCATTGGCGCGAGTCTCCGCGCCTGCTCATAGCACCACATGATGCCTGCCAACTTCGAGTGCGCGTACGCCGCAAACGGGTTCCATCCGTCACGGAGGGTGAGGTCATCAAACCGGATCCCGCGCCTGGCCGCGTAGTGCGCGTCGCTCGAGACGTGAACCACGCGAGATGGGGAAGACGCCCACATCAGCGGCTGCAGCACGCGCCAAAGCATGAAATGCGCAAGGTGATTGACTTGAAAAGTTAGCTCATTGCCATGCTCAGAGATGAGTCGCTGCGGATTGATCACCGCTGCGTTTAGCACGAGAATGTCGAGCCGGTCGTATCGGTGCACGTACTCATTTGCCGCGGCGCACACCGCGAACAGGTCGGTGAAGTCCGCGACGAGAACTTCCACCCGGTCCGTACCGGTCTGTTCGGCGATCAGATCCCTCGCGGCCTCACCACGCCGCTGGGTGCGCGCGTGCACCACGACGTCAGCGCCCATGCGCGCAAGCTCGCGCGCGGTGACAAAGCCGATACCGCTGGTCGCACCGGTTACAAGTGCCCGCTTGAACCGCAACCCGTCCATCGACGCCTCTCCGTCGTGAACTACCCCCAGGAGTATACAGCGCGCTGGTGATTAATACTAGATAATCTACCCTCGAGTGTCCGTATCCACCGCGCCCGTTCCGCTCTTCTCGCTCTTTTTGCGGTCGCTGGCGTCGAGAACCCGCTTTCGTAACCTGATTGAGCGAGGGGTGACCTCCACGAGCTCGTCGTCCTCGATGTACTCAAGCGCCTCTTCGAGTGTGAACCTCACCGGCGGCGCAAGGATGATTCCCATGTCCTTGGTCGAAGCGCGGATGTTGGTGAGCTGCTTGGCCTTGGAGACATTGACGATGAGATCCCCGGCCTTTGCGTTTTCGCCAACGACCATCCCCGCATAACACTCGTCTCCCGGTGCGACAAAAAGCGTGCCGCGCTGCTGGAGCGAGTCGAGCGCGTACGCGGCCGCCCTGTCGGTCCCCATAGCGATGAGCGAACCGTTTTGACGTCCGCCGAGCTCCCCGCGGTACGGACCGTACGCGTTGAAGTGGTGGAAGAGCGTAGCCTCCCCGCGTGTCGCGTTAAGGATGCGAGTACGCAAGCCCATCACGCCACGCGACGGGATCGAGAACTCGAGGTGGACCTGGTTGTCACGCTGCACCATGTCGAGCATCTCTCCACCACGCGCGCCAAACGCTTCGATCACCTTGCCGGCGTACTCGCTGGGCACATCGACAACGGCAAGTTCATAGGGCTCGAGCACGTCGCCGCCCTCACGCCGGTAGATGACCTGCGGACGGCCCACCTGGAACTCATAGCCCTCACGCCGCATCGTCTCCATGAGTACCGAAAGGTGCAGGACCCCTCGGCCGGCCACCTCTACCCCGGTTCGGTCCTCGACCTCCCGGATACGCATCGAGATGTTCGCCTCGGCCTCGCGCATGAGACGCTCTTTGAGCTGGCGTCCGCCTACGATCTCGCCCTCACGTCCCACGAACGGACTCGTGTTCGCCGAGAAAACCACCGCCATTGTGGGATCTTCGACGTGAATCGGGCCGAGCGTAACCGGTGCCGTGCGGCATGTGAGCATGTCGCCGATATCGACCCCGTCAACACCTACCACCGCGACGATGTCGCCCGCATGCACGTCGGTCGCCTCGACCCGCCCGAGCGCTTCGAACGTGTACAGCTGCTTGGCGGTCGCCTCGTAGCGGCTCCCGTCGTTTTTGATGACAAGCACCCGATCGCCCGTGCGCATCGTGCCCGAGAAGATGCGACCGATTCCGATCCTGCCCACGTAATCCGAGTAGCCGATCGTGCACACCTGCATCGCTACCGGCCCGTCGACATCGACATCAGGGGCGGGGATGTGCTCAAGCACGGCATCAAGGAGCGGAGTCATATCGGTGCCGCCATCGTCCGGCTGAAAGCGCGCGTAACCCTCGGCAGCCGACGCGAACACCGTTGAGAAGTCGAGTTGCGCGTCATCAGCACCGAGCTCAACCATCAGATCGAACACGGCGTCGACCGCCTCGTGGGGACGAGCGCCGGGCCGGTCGATCTTGTTGATGACTACAAGCGGTGTCAGCCCGTGCTCAAGCGCTTTCCGAAGCACAAACCGCGTCTGCGGCATTGGGCCCTCGAAAGCGTCCACGATGAGCAGAACACCATCGGCCATCTTGAGGACACGCTCAACCTCGCCGCCGAAGTCAGCGTGTCCCGGAGTGTCGATGACGTTGATCTTCACATCGCGCCAGCGGATCGAGATGTTCTTTGCGAGAATCGTAATGCCACGCTCACGCTCCTGGTCGCCACTATCAAGAACTCGCTCGACAACCTGCTGGTTCTCGCGGAACACCTCGGTGGTGTGCAAGAGCCTGTCGACCAACGTGGTCTTACCGTGGTCGACATGAGCGATGATCGCGATGTTGCGTATGTCCTCGGCGCGCATGACATGAAGCCTTTCGAAGAGTGGGTACCCGATATGCGAACCGACGATCACGGGCACCCGGGACAGCGGATAAGGGTAGCACGCCTAGCGGCGGAGTGACGAACCCGATCGGCCGTAGTCATAGTCCAATATGCGCACGCGGTCGCTGAAACGGTCATTGTACGTGAGCGTACCGTTCGTGTAGACTTTCAAATCGTAATGGTTCCGAACAATGGAGGATGACGAATGAGCATCAGGGGCACCCGTACTGAGCAGAACCTGCTGAAGTCGTTCGCAGGTGAGTCCCAGGCGCGCAACCGCTACACCTTCTACGCGTCGATCGCGAAGCAGGAGGGCTACGAGCAAATTGCCGCGCTCTTCCTCGAGACCGCCGAGAACGAGAAGGAGCATGCGAAGGTCTTCTACAAGTACCTTGAAGGCGGCGAGGTCGAGATCACCGCGGCGTATCCCGCGGGCACGCTCGGAAGTACCGCGGAAAACCTGCTCCACGCCGCCGATGGCGAGAAGATGGAGTGGGGAACTCTCTACCCGGACTTCGCGGCCACAGCCGATGCGGAGGGTTTCCCCGAGATAGCCGAGTCGTTCAGGGAGATCGCCGAAGTCGAGGAGTTCCACGAGTCCCGCTACCGTACACTCCTGGCAAACGTCGAGGGAGGCACAGTGTTTATGCGTGCAGAGACCGTCAAGTGGCACTGTCGCAACTGCGGCTACGTCCACGAGGGTCCCGAGGCGCCCGAGCTCTGTCCCGCATGCGCGCACCCGCGCGCGCACTACGAGATCCTCGCCGAGAACTACTAGGCGCTGGACCCGCACCGTTCAATGAAGGAGGGGTCCGCGCGGAACGGACCCCTCCTTCAACGGTGTCGAATCACGTTCGCGGCTTTTCGCTCAGCTCCTCGCAAACTCGTCCGGATGCGTCCCCGAGCGGCCGTCCTCTCCGCGATCAAGCACGTCGATCGCGGCTTTCTCGGTGTCTGAGAGGGCAAAGCTGAACACATCGGCGTTCTCCCGGATACGCGACGGCGTCACCGACTTGGGAATCGCGATCCCACCGTTTTGGAGCACCCAGCGGATAGCGACCTGCGCTGGGGTCACGGAGTGCCTGGCGGCTATGTCGAGCAACACGGGGTCGTCGAGCAAGCGACCGCGAGCGATCGGCGCCCACGCCTCGAGCGCGATACCATCACGCCGCAGCCGGTCGCGGAGCGCCGGTTGCTGGAGATACGGGTGGTGCTCGACCTGATCGACCATCGGCGCGATCTCGGCCACCTGGGCAAGCCCGTCCAGGTGAGAACCGAGGAAGTTGCACACACCGATAGCTCGTGCCTTGCCTGACTCGAAAGCCCGCTCCATCCCTCGCCATGTGGAAGCGTAGAGTCGGCTGATCGGCCAGTGCACGAGGTAGAGGTCTACATAGTCGAGTCCGAGCCGCCCAAGCGAGCGCTCGAGCGCGGTGAGCACACCCTGCTCGCCTTGCTCATCGTTCCAGCACTTCGTTGCGATGAAGACCTCGCCGCGGGCGATACCGCTGTCGCGAAGTGCTCGTCCCACCTCGGCCTCGTTGCCGTAAAGCGACGCTGTGTCGATGCTGCGATACCCCACATCGAGCGCCTCTCGCACAGACGTGTACGCCTCATCGCCGCGAATCTTAAACGTCCCAAAACCAAGAACCGGCATCTCCACACCGTTTGCCAGCGTGACCGTAGTGTCGATCGAAAGCTCCATCGGCCGACCACCTCCTCGCCTCTCTATTCCCGAACCGTGCACGTGCACGGTACTCTTCGTACAGAATCGCACCGCGACCAAGGAGCGCGCATGCCCCCCACCGACGAACGGATCCGTTACGCCACCACCCGCACGACGCTCGGCCAACTACTCGTCGCCTGCAGCGACGCAGGCATCTGCGCGGTCTCGCTCGGGAACAACGATGCCGAGCTCCTCGCCGGACTCAAGAGCCGGTTCCCACGCGCACAGATCGAACCGGCCAACTCTGCAATGGAGTTCCCGGTCGAGGCGATCGCGACAATCGTCGAGGAACCCGCCTCGGCACGTCCGGATACGCTGTCGCTTGACATGCGCGGGACTCCATTCCAGCTCTCTGTGTGGAGCGCGCTCACCGAAATAGAGCCCGGAACGACCATCACGTACGGCGAACTCGCGCGGCGCGTGGGGCGCCCAACTGCGGTCCGTGCCGTCGCGCGAGCGTGTGGCGCGAATCCTGTCGGCGTTCTCGTCCCGTGCCACCGCGTGATCGGCGCTGACGGCTCACTCACCGGATACGCCTCTGGGGTGGAGCGCAAAGCCGCTCTGCTCGAACGCGAAGGTGTTCGGTAGCCCTCAAAGCCGCCCCTTCGCGGCACTGCGCGGTGCCCATGCCTACCCGTCCGCGCGCTCAACCGGACACGCGAGCAGCGCACGCAGTTCCGCAAGTGACTCATCGCTGCCAAGCGCGAACAGCTCGTCTTTGGCGTCGATGATCGTCCTCCCGGTGGGAACGAAGACCCGCTCTCCTCGTTTCAACATGACGACGAGCGGCTTGCTCGGTCCGCCAAGATCGAGTAAGCGTGCGCCCACCCCCGGTGAGCAGTCTTCGACGATGAGCCGCTCGACGGTGATGCCTATATCTTCGGGCGTACGCACGTCGATGGGAAATGCCTGGCCTGTGAGGAGATCGACCGCCTGGTCGGCCGCGTCGACAAACGGCAGCAGCACGAGGTCGGCGCCGGAGGCCTTGAGTTTCTCGGCTTCCGCGTCTGAATGCGCTGTCAGCGCGACCTTGCCCTGGTAGCCGTGCACTCGGAGCGCGTGCAGGAGCGACAGGTTGACGTCCATGACAGGCGTTGTGCTCACGATCCAGCGTGCCTGCCCAAGCGGCAGTGTCCCGGTAAGCTCAGGGTCGTCCGCATCCCCGTACTGGGTCGGCACTCCACGACTGCGCGCCTCGCGTATCGCCGCAGGGTCGAAGTCCACGCCGAGGACGTGCAGCCCGCGCCCCAGGAGGCCATCGGCGACTCGCGATCCAAACCTGCCAAGACCGAACACGATCGCATCGACGCGTGCGGGTCCGATGTCGCCCTCCTCGGCGGCGATCTCACGAAACGGCCGCTGCCGTTCGAAAAACCGCAGCGGCCTCTCGAACCGGTCGTAGATCGAGTGAGAGTACAAGATGAGGTAGGTGGAAAGCGCGATTGTGATTATGCCTACCACCGTGATCAGGCCGAGCGTCTCGGAGCCGATGTGACCGAGTGAGACGCCGAGCGCCGCTAAAATGAGTGAGAACTCACTGATCTGCGCGACGGTCAACCCGGCAAGGAAGCCGGTGCGGCGTCGATACCCCATGAAGCCCATGATGCCCACCACGATAAGCGGGTTTCCAACGAGCACAAACACCGAAAGCACGAGCGCCGGAACGATCTGATCGCCGATGGTCGTGACGTCCAGCTTGCTTCCCAGGTCGATAAAGAAGAACAGCAGGAGGAAGTCGCGAACGCTCGTCAAACGAGAAGCGATCGCCTCGCGAAACTTGGTAGACGCGAGCGAGAACCCCGCAAGGAACGCCCCAACCTCCTTACTGAAACCAAGACCGTCCCCGAGCGCGGCGAGCGAAATCGCCCACGCTATCGCCGTCATCACGAGCAGCTCCGGAGAGCGCGCGACCCGCTCGAGAACCCGGGGGATGACAAAGCGCATGAGAACCATGATGAGTGCGACAAACGCCGCGCCCGTTAGAAGCACCCTCAGCAGCACAGATGGCAACGCGACGCCGTCGTCACCGCCAAAGGCGGAAAGCACGATCATGACGATCACGACGACTATGTCTTGCACGATCAAGAACCCGACCGCGATGCGTCCGTGCAGCGAATCGATCTCGCGTTTGTCCGACAACAATTTGACGATGATGATCGTGCTAGAAAAGGTGAGGGCGACGGCGATGTAGATCGCCGCGGTGGTTCCATAGCCAAGCATGAGCGCGATGACGAACCCGACACCTGACGTGAACGCCACCTGGCCCAGACCAGTCGCAAGCGCAACCGGGCCGACGCTCGAGATGAGTCCAATATCGAGCTTCAAGCCCACGACAAACAGCAGAATCGCAATGCCGATGCTTGCGAACAGCTCGATTTGGCTGGTGGCCGTCACCCAGCCGAGCACTGCGGGACCCACAAAGATGCCTGCCGCGATGTAGGAGATGATGAGCGGCTGGCGCAGGGCGGTTCCTATCGCCCCAAACACGCCGGCGATTGCAAGCGTCGCAGCTATCTCGTAATAGACACTCGCGAACAAGCAGGAACTCCCCTGGATCGAAGGCGTCGGATCCATTGTACGCCAACCCGGCTTCGCGTCCCGCCGCCGCGCGGGATACCTACGCCAGCAGTTTGCGCACGACCGCGACGACCTCGATCTCCGGCTCGACTTCTGTGTCGTGCTGCAGCAAGCGTGTCCCCGCGAGGATGATTCCACCGATAAACGTCACGGTCATTGCGGTCGACCCGGACACGTGGAACTCTCCGCTCTTCACACCTGACTCGACCCATTCCGAGATCAGCTCAGTGTAGGCGCTCAGAAACACCCTCTCTCCGATCTCGAACCGCTCTGCAAACTCACTCGTCTTGTGCTCTCGCCACCAGTCGCGGGTCGTACGGAAGATGATGCCGATGAGTCCTTCGATCTTCTCGGCACACGTGCCAAGACCGTCGAGCGCTCCGGTGATCCGCGTCTTCTCCTCGACAGCCATCTCCTGCAAGACGTGCCGGAAAATGTCATCTTTGCTCTTAAAGTGCACGTACACGGTCTTCTTGGAGATGTGGAGCTCACGAGCAATGTCTTCAACAGATGTTGTGCGGAGGCCAACATCTTCGATGTGCCGTCGGAAACTCGCGACGATCTCGCTCTTGGTAACAGCCACTCGTTCGACCTCCGTCCCCCAAGGAAACCGTTCTTACGTTTCAGTTTCCATTATCGCTCCTGCTCGAAGGCCGGTCAACGCGCTCGCGGCCGCGTCTGTAGCCGAGAGGTGACGATGCGATGGCGACAGGCGGCTCCGCCCCAAAAAGGGAGCGGGCCGTCGCCGGCGGGATGAACCGGTGACGGCCGCGCGGGAGCAGCGGGAGACGTGTCGCGGATCAGAACACGGACGCGACTATGGCGGCAACGACCGCCAATCCTGCAATGAGGAGCGTGCGGCCGAGATACACGGCCCTGTCGCTGAAGCTGTCCTGCATCATCGGTGATCACTCCTTCGCAACTGAACGGGCTTCTTCCTGTCTACCAGTATCGGCTATGGATTCTTTCAGTCATATAGCCAACCACTTGATATTCATTTAAGATATACTTCATGTTCAACATCCAGCGCATGCGCATCCTGCGGGAAGTGGCGGCCCGTGGCGGGATCTCGGCGGCGGCAGAAGCTCTCTACCTGTCGCCGTCGGCAGTCTCACAGCAGATGGCGGTATTAGAGCGAGAAGTAGGCATCCCACTGCTCGAAAGAGTGGGACGCGGCGTGCGGGTGACGGCTGCGGGCGAGCGGCTCGTCGCCCACACCGAGCGAGTCCTTACGGTGCTCGAAGAGGCCCGCGCCGATCTTGAGGACATTTCCGCGGGTATCGCGGGCCCGCTCCACACCTGTGCGTTTCCCACCGCGGCACGCGCGTTGCTCGTCCCCGCGCTGGCGCGCCTGCGCGCGAACCACCCACGGATCCGTCCCACCATGAACGACCTGGAACCCGAGGAGAGCGTCCCGCTTCTCAAGCTCGGTGAGCTCGACGTCATCATCTCGTACGGTTTCGATCGCTTGCCTGAGCGTCCCGACCCAGGGATCGAACGCCTCCACCTCATGACCGAACCGCTCGACATCGCCCTGTCCGCGTCACATCCGTACGCGAACTCCTCACGCGCGATCAGCCTTGCCGTCCTGAGTTCCGAGCAGTGGGTAGTCGGGCGCGACGGATCACCATTTATGGATGTCATGATCAAACTGGGAGGCGAATCGGGCTTCGAACCGCGGATCGATCTGCACTCAAACGACTACCAGGTCATACTTGCAGCCGTGGCCGCCGGACTCGGTGTGGCGCTCGTGCCACCGCTTGCTCGTTTCGCCGAGTATCCCGGTGTCGTATTCCGGCGGCCCGACGACATCACCGTAAACCGTCACGTCGTCGCCGTCATCCGCAGCGGCAGCGGCCGCTTGCCAGCGATAGCGGCCGCTCTCGATGAGCTCAGAGCGGTTGCCCGCGAGATCGAGACGAACGTCACCCCTCCCCGATAGCCGCGATGAACTCCGCGATGCGCTCGGCGTCGTTTCCTTCAGCCAGCGGTTCCGCCGCTTGAAGTACGGTGAGGGCGCGCCCGCGCTCGGCCTCGGCCCTTTCCGGTTCTCGCGCGAGCTCAAAAGCGTCGGCGCGCGCCGATAGTACTTCACCCAGCAACCGAGCCCTCACGACGTCGAGCTGTCCGCCAGACGAAAGAAACGTCACGAGTCCGTCACCTGTAAGCGCGTCGGCGAGAGTGATGGGCGTGTCGAGCAACGCCTCCACCGCGTCGCGCGCGATCTCAAGCGAATCATCCGGACGCTGTTCGCGCACAGCGTGCACCATCGCCCGGAGCATCTGCCCCACTGACGCGATCAGGCGCAAGATGTAATCGCGTTCGTACACGTCCGCCCTAAGTGCCGTCATGGCCTACGTCAACAACCAGGATACCCGAACCTGACTCCTGCCAACTGACGATCCTGAACCTCCGAAATATTCACTTGATGGCCACTCGCCGTGCGACCTCCTCGAAACCGACAAAGTACGGTTTGTCCGGACTCTTGTGGAACATGTCCATCGCAAACTCGAACTCTCCGCGCGCGCCGCGGTCGGCGTGCAACGCGACAAAGAGGGTGTCGGTAAGCATTTCGTCGTCGAGCTCAACGCGAACTTCCTTCGAGACACCACGTGGCACCGCGGCAAGACCGACGCGCATCCCCGGAGACCCGTTGTCATCGAGGTGGACCACCAGCCACGAGTCGTCAGGAGCAAGGACCTCCTCTACCATGATCGCGTCCGTTGCGCCAGGCTGGTCCTCAGTCTCAAGAGCAACGTTATCCTCGGCCACGATCACGCCGACCATCATGTAATCTTTCGCTTGCGACTCGGCGAACACAGCCGCCGTGAACGCTCCAAAAAGCGCCACGCCAAGGACTCCGAGCGCTATGGATACCGATCTTTTCATCGGACATCTCCTTTCGTGTCTATGCCGTCCGGCGCAAGCTCGGGCGGAATCGGCGGAGAAGGAGCGAGCTCGTGACGACGCTGACGCTGGACAAGGCCATCGCCGCGCCCGCCAACTCGGGTCGCAATAAGCCGAGCGCGGCGATCGGGATGCCGAGCGAGTTGTAGCCAAGCGCCCAGACAAAGTTCCAGCGAATGCGCCGGATGGTCGCCCGTGACAACTCGATTGCGGTGACAACATCACGCAGGTCGTCCTTCATGAGCACGATACCGCCGGTCTCCATCGCCACATCCGTACCCGCCCCCATCGCGATGCCGATGTCCGCCTGAGCGAGCGCGGGGGTGTCGTTGATGCCATCGCCGACCATCGCCACACGTCTACCCGCCGCCTGCAACGCGGCGACCTCGGCGGCCTTGTGCTCTGGAAGCACCTCTGCGAGAACGTGGTCCGCCGGGATTCCGGCGGCTTGCGCAATCGCTTCGGCGGTCCGGCGATTGTCGCCGGTGATCATGTAGACATCGACACCCATCTCAAGCAGACGTGCGACTGCGGCGCGGGAGCTCTCCTTGAGTGTGTCCGCGACCGCGATAAGCCCCGCTGGCGCACCGTCAATCGCAGCTATCATGACCGTCTTGCCTTCGAGCTCGAGCGCTCCAAGACGAGAAAGGTACGCGCCTAAATCGCACGACTCGTGCTCCATGAGTCTGCGATTGCCGAGCACCACCCGCCTGCCATCGACAACGCCGCGCACCCCGTGACCAGGTATCGCCTCGAAACCTGTCACAGAGGGCAGATCGAGCCCCGCCGCTTTCGCATGCGCAACGATCGCCTCAGCGAGCGGGTGCTCACTCGATCGCTCGAGCGCGGCGGAAAGCCTCAAGAACTCCTCGGCATCAAAAGCTTCTGAGAATACTTCGTACTCCGTAACGACCGGACGGCCATAAGTGAGCGTGCCTGTCTTGTCGAAGATGATCGCGTCGACCTCGTGTGTGGTCTCGAGGGCTTCTCCGCTCTTGATGAGGATACCGTTCTCGGCGCCCTTGCCGGTCCCGACCATGATCGCGGTCGGCGTGGCGAGCCCGAGAGCGCACGGACATGCGATGACGAGCACCGCCGTAGCAACAAGCAGGGCCTTGACGAACGGAGTGAACTCTCCGATCGCACCCGGAAACATCGCTGGACCGAGGAAGAGCCAGACAGCAAACGTCACGAACGCGATCGCGACTACCGCCGGCACGAAGACTGAGCTGATGCGGTCGGCAAAACGCTGTATCGGCGCTTTCGAGCCCTGCGCGTCCTCAACGAGCCGGATGATCTGCGCTAGCGCGGTGTCCCTGCCTACCTTGGTCGCACGGAATCTCAGTGCGCCCAACTTGTTCATGGTCGCGCCGATGACCGTGTCGCCCTCGTGTTTCTCGACGGGGATCGACTCGCCGGTAAGCATCGACTCGTCCACCGACGATCTTCCCTCGACAACTACGCCATCAACCGGAATCTTCTCCCCCGGCCGCACGATGACCACATCTCCTACCGCAACGTGCTCAACGGGAATGTCGATCTCCTCACCGCCCCGCACCACGCGCGCGGTCTTGGCGGCCAGCCCCATGAGCTTCTTGATCGCGTCTCCCGTCTTTCCCTTCGCACGCGCTTCAAGCAACTTGCCGAGCAGGACGAAGGTGATAAGCATCGCGGCGACCTCGTAGAATACGGGCTCCTCCACCAGCCAAAAGGTCGCGACGACGCTGTAGAAGTATGCCGCCGAAGTGCCGATCGCGATTAGGGTATCCATGTTGCCGACCCGTCGCTTGATCGCGTGCCAGAATCCTCGGTAGAACTGGGCACCCGCCACGAACTGTACCGGCGTAGCAAGCACGAGGCCCATGTACTTCATGACCATGTGCGGATCCCATGCGCCCCCCACCCACTCGGCGAGCCACGACGCCACCATGACGGGAACGACGTCCATGAACGGCGGCACCATCGTGAAAAGGAGTGCCGGAATCGCGAGTGACGCGCTCATCACGAGAAGCGCGCGCTGGTGGCGAAGGTGCCGCTGTTGCGCCTCCTTCTGCGCGTCGCGTGCGCCATCGGCCGTCGTACCCCCGTCCGGTCCAGTGACCACAGTGGCGGCGTAGCCAGCGCCTTTCACCGCGCCAACGATCTGGTCAACGCTGACCATGCCGGGGTCGAACGTCACGACCACCGTCTCAGTAGCCAGGTTGACCGCCGCCCGAGAGATGCCCTCGATCCTGCCAAGCGTCTTTTCGATAACAGCAACACACGACGCGCACGTCATGCCCGTGACCGCAAGCGTGATCCCCGCCTCCTGCGGTGTGCCCCCCGAGCTGCCAGGGCCGTCACTTCCCGCGTGTATGGGTGCCGCTTCAAGAGGGATGGCTGAGTACCCCACCGCGCGCACCGCCTCGAGAACCGCTTCTGCATCGACGAGGGTCGGGTCGATCGTCACCGCCGCCCGTTCGGTCGCGAGGTTCACATCGACGCGCTCCACACCTTCGATGCGGCCGAGCGTCTTTTCGATGACGGCAACGCACGACGCGCACGTCATCCCTCCGACGCCGATCTTGACTTCCTGCCTCTCATCTACGCTCACCGTGCGTCACCTACTCCACGACAATCGAGCCGAATACCATCTCCATACCACAAGAAAACCCGTACTCCCCGGGCACGAGCGCTGGAATGCGCACCGTCTTGGGGCCACTCACCAAATCCTCGAAGAATCCGAGTTCCTCAGACATGACCTGAGCCATGCAGCCGAACCCCTGGCTAAACGTGATCTCAAGCGGTACTCCCGCAATCGCCCGGATCACGTTCGGGTCGTATCCGGCGCTCGCGTCAACCATGATGCGCTGCACGTCGCCCTCTACTACCGCAACACCTTCCACGACCTCACCACTCCCGGCGTTTCCGCAACACGCGCACCCAGCACCCGAGCCTCCAGCACCCGGCGCCGAGACGCTTGTGGACCCGTCGGGCGCCCACTCAGGAGAGCTCTTGGCGACGGCGAATCGGTAGCTCGCAAAAAATACGATCGCCAGCAGCGCCGCGACTAGAATGTAGCGCATCATCGCAGTCGAATCGCCCAACGGCCCGCCGCGTTCATTTATCGATGTCTGTGCCATGATCATGTTCCTTTCACCGTGCGCCGTGAGGCGCGTATCTTTCCTTGAGTGCCGCACGTCCCTGCTACGCAAACTGCCCGCCCATCGCGAGGCCGGCGATGACCGCCGCTCCGGCAAGCACGATAATGAGTACTATCGTGCCCAGCGGAAACCCGAACAGTGCCGTCTCGCTCGCCACCGGTGATGAAGCGCATTCTGTCGCCTGGCCCGGCCGTGCGACACCCCCGGCACGTCGCGGGCGTGTCGCGTACAAGCCGATAAGTACGGCGACGATGGCCACAAACGCCACGAGGGGTGTTCGATCCGTCGTAGCGACTGCCGCTCCTACCTGAAGCGTACCGGACATCATTCCCATCTGACAGGTGAGAGAGTACGATCCGGCCGCCGTTGCCGGAATCTCGACGGCGGTGATGCCAAAGGGTGTGAGATCCTGCAACACTCCGATCTGCGGGATCCATAGCTGATCCGAGCATACATTTGCTTCCTGACGATCCACGATGAGCCGCACCGGCTGATCCGCCGGGATCGCTACGACCGCGGGCTGAAACCGGGTGTTGACGATCGACAGCGGAATCTCGACTACCCCGTCTTCGCCCACCTCGAAGTCAACGAGTAGCTCGACAGCGGGCCCGCCCACGATCGCTTCCCGGATAGAGGTGGCGGTCACCGGAGATCCCAGCATCATCGCTCCTCGATCTAACATGACCAGGCCAAGCACGATCACGATCACGGCCGCGAATAGCATCATGCGCGCCTTGAAACGCGCGCTCAACATCCCTGAGACAGTTCCGAAACCAAGCATGAGTGGCGCGGTTCCAACTCCGAAGCCAAGCATGACGAGCGCCCCGGCAAGCGGTGACCCCGCACCGGCCGCAGCGAGCTGGGCGGCTTGTAGCGGACCGCAAGGCATGAGTCCAGTGAGCAATCCAAAGGTGAGCGGGGTAGCAATGCTCGATTTCCCCTGCTCGGCGTCGGACACGGCCTTTCGCCGCGTACGTTGAAGTGCGCGCACAAGGAACGCCGGAGGTCTGAGCGCCAACGACCGGAGCCCCGGCACCCGCCCAGTCATGCTGACGCCGAGCAGAATCATGAACGCTCCGGCTAGAGCCATGACCCAGCCCCGGACGCCATCCAAATCGAAGGCCGAGCCGATCACGCCTAGCGCGAGCCCGACGATTACGTAACTGACTATCTTCGCGCTTTGATACGCAAGGTGCGGGGTGAGCCGCTGTGCGATGGTGCCGTCAGTCGTTCCTTTGATCGCGTAACTGACCACCATGAAGCCGCACATCGTCACACAGTGAACACTGGTGATGAGCCCCACACCCAACCAGGGAAGAAAGAAATCCACCTTCTGCTCCTCGTACGTGTAGACACGGACGGACAACCGCATGTCTGATGACACACGGCAGGGCAGAAGGAATCAGATACGTAAGCGCGTCCCAGACGGGTTCTCGAACGAGATCGGAACCTCCGTCGCGGTAGAGCGCGCGTAAGTCGGCAGCGCTAGGTCCGCACATCGAAGCCCTGGGTTGAAATCAGCGGTCTCCGGTGCCTGCGGCACGGGAATCCCGTCTGGCGTGTCTGCGGCCGTCAGGTAGCTCTCGCACGGATGAGCGCCCGGCGTGTCCTCGCAAGGCCCATCAGCCGCATTGCCGCCACACGAATGAGAGAGTCCAGCTGGCTCGGCCCCACCACCGCACTCCGGCATCGTGCAGACCGGAGAGAGCGCGAAGAGAAGTGTGGCCACGACCCCGAACTGCACCAAGCTCATTATCGTGTTATGCACTCGAAACACGAAACCTCCCGGACACCGACTGAACACACATTAACAGCACGCTACGTGCCAACGCTGAGGGGGCCCCTTCACGGCGGCCCCCTGCTCACTGGCTACTGTACATTCCGCGAGTGCTCGACTCGCTGTAGTCACTCTACTTCACGCCCAGTTTCCGCAACCCCACTCCTAGCGCTGCCACGCCACCCGCGATCGCCGAGAGGGACCCGAAGTCCAGCCCCGTGTAGGGGAGGAACGGCTCGGGATCCTCCTTCTCGACTACCGGATCTTCCGTGAACGGGAGGAACGGCTCGTCCTCGGTCACCGGAGGATCATCACCGGCGGGGGGATCGTCACCGACGGGGGGGTCATCGACCGGCGGGTCGTCAACGGGGGGGTCGTCGACCGGTGGGTCATCGACCGGCGGGTCGTCAACGGGGGGGTCGTCGACCGGTGGGTCATCGACCGGCGGGTCATCGACGGGGGGGTCATCTCCACCGGGAGGGTCGTCTCCGCCGGGGGGGTCATCCGGCGTCTCGTTGCGAGCCACATGGCTCAGAACAAGATTGTTAAAATCCTCGGAATCGACCATCGCGTACGCCGATACGATGACATCATCGGCCGGGGTGCCAACGTAGAAGTGCTGCATCCTGCCTTGACCCGAAGGTTGGCCGGTCGCCATCTTCATCCCGGCGCTCGCGAAGGTTACGTAAAGCGTGCCTCCTGTGGTGCCGCTATCAAGTCCGTTGAGCACGAAGTGCCATACGACCGGATCTGTCAGCCCGCCATCGTCGCTCTCCGTGTTAAACGTCGCGCTGTTCGCTCCGACATGGGAGCTGTGCAAGTTGACCTGTGTGAGAGCAACTGCAGGTGCATGAAGCATGAGTAGGACAGCTGCTGCGAGGGCAAGCGCCATCATGGCCCTGCTCCGCGGACGTGCAGCCATCGCTCGAGTCATCGAGGTCTTCATGACTGCTCGCCTCCTTCCAGAAATACGCCGCACTATCAATACCTACTGCGTACGTACCCCAGACTTAGTATACGCTAACTGTTTTCGGTGATTTCCGTCACACTTTCTCCATCGGTCCTGTCAAGCCGGAGCGCCAATGAGTTCAGACAGTACCGCTGCCCGCCAGGGGGCGGACCATCGGGAAACACGTGGCCGAGATGCCCGTCACACCGTGCACACCGCACCTCAGTCCTCGCCATACCGTAAGAGTGATCCTCGACCTCCACGACCGCGTTCGGACGTGCCGGGCTAGCGAACGAAGGCCAGCCGGATCCGGAATGGTACTTGTCGGCCGATGAGAACAGCTTCGCACCGCATCCCGCGCACCGGTACACTCCGTCCTCTTCGGTGTCGACGTATTCGCCACTCCCCGCCGGCTCTGTACCAGCCCGTCGCAAAATGCGAAACCTCTCGGGGGCAAGAATGACTCTCCACTCGTCATCGCTGAGCACGATCCGCTCTCGCGCGTCCATCACACTCTCCTATCGTTGCGATACGACCTTTCGCAGGCGCTTTTGATTTGACCTCGAGCCGTCAGGCCCAACCCGGCGATCTCTAAGGTCGATCTCGGTGCCCCCCCTCACCCGCACTCGCCAAAGAACATCTTGAGCTCTTCGGGAGGCAGCGCTTCCCGCGCTTGATCGCGAAGGCCGTTCACGCCGATGAAGAACTGTCGCATCATCGCAACGGCAAGGTAGCGGCCCGTGCGGGTCAGCGTGAGCCGCACGGCATCATCAACCGCAAACGCCCTGTTCATACGCATGAACGCCATCTCCATCGGCAAACCCCGCTCGACACTCACCCCAAAGTCCCGGGCAAACGCGACCTTGTCCAGCGCGAGACCAAAGAGGCCCATGAGGAACCGGTAGCGCATTCGATCGCGCCGAGTGAACTCGCGGTACGCGGTCACGCCAGAAAGCCCCGCGTCGATCCTGCGGGTGTACTCGCCGAGTGAGAACGTGTTGACATACAGCGAGCCGTTGAGAAACGAAAACGAGCCCGAACCGACACCCACGTAGTCCTCGTAGTCGACGATGTACTCATCGATCATGCCGCCACCGGTCCGGGAGAACGTCCATGCGCTCGCAGGTTCAAACGTGTCGGCGAGGATCTCACTGAGAATCTCGTAGTACCTGGCCTCACGCGAGTACGAGACCTTGCCCACGCTCCGCCTGAGGGACCCCTCGACCACGGGTGATGCCATGAGGGGGTAGAAAGTGGTCTGGTTAGCCTGACTCACTTTGAGCATCTCGACGTCGCGCGCCAGCATCGCCTCAGTCTGAGAGGGAAAGTTGAAAATCATGTCGACGTTGAGGGAGTGAAACCGTCCCTCTACCGATTGGAGCCGCTCCAAAATCTCCTCTCCCGAGCCGTACTTGTCGTAACGGTCCATCTGTTTGAGGAGCGCGTCGTCAAACGATTGCACCCCAACGCTGAAACGGTCGACTCGATCGACGAGCGGATCGACCACGCGAGGGATGAGGTGGTCCGGATTTGTCTCGCTCGAAACCTCCCGGATCGGAAAGATGCTCCGCGCGAGGTCTATTGTCTCGCAGAGCTCCTCGACGATTACCGTCGGTGTCCCGCCCCCCACGTACATCGATGTGCACTTGAAGCCTTGTTCCGCCACGAAGCGCATCTCCTCACGGAGACGCTTGAAGTACGCCACAGCCCTGTCCTGCTCAAACGGAAATCGGTTGAACGAGCAGTAGGGACACAGCCGCACGCAGAATGGGACATGGACGTAGAGCAGGTATTCAGCCCCGACCGCCGGGCCGGGCAACCGGGACTCGTGATATGGCTTGAGACTGAGAGTCCGCGCGTTCTCGCGACGCATTACTGCCGAGAGCACCCGTTCCGCGAGCACGTCACGCCTGCCATGTGGCTCGACCGCGCATTGCCTTCGCGCCGATGTCGGAACGGTAGAACATGCCCTCGAACCCGATCAGCGCCACCGCCTCGTACGCCCGCTCCCTCGCCGAGGCAAAATCCGGACCCAGTGCGGTCACGTTGAGAACTCGGCCGCCCGCGGACAGCAATGTGCCGCCGGGTGTCAGCCGCGTCCCCGCATGATAGACGGTGACTCCGGAAAGCGCCGCTGCGTCATCGATGCCGGCTATCACCATGTCGGCGTCGTAGTCGCCCGGATATCCGCCACTCGCCAACACGACCGACACCGCCCACTCATCGCGCCAGCCCACATCAAGATCGGCGAGACGGCCTTCCGCGGCGGCAAGCAGGGTTTCCGCGAGGTCACCTGCGAATCTCGGCAGGATGACCTGGGTTTCCGGGTCACCGAAGCGGGCGTTGAACTCGAGGAGCTTGGGGCCCGCATCCGTGAGGATGAATCCTCCGTAGAGTACGCCGCGGTACTCGATGTCCTCTACGGCCAGGCCCTCCACCGCAGCGTACATCGTGGCGAGCATAGTCTCGTGCTCGGCCTCCGTGACGATGGGAACCGGCGAGTACACGCCCATGCCGCCGGTGTTTGGACCTTGGTCGTCCTCGTAGGCACGCTTGTGATCCTGCACAGGCGCCATCGGCACCATGGTGTGTCCGTCGGTGATCACGAGCAATGAGCACTCGGGGCCGGTCAGGTACTCCTCGATCAGCACGGTCGACCCGGCGTCACCAAATCGGCCCGAGAAGCACTCCCTCACCGCCGCGCGCGCGGCCCCCGCGTCCATCGCGACCGTCACGCCTTTGCCCGCCGCAAGTCCGTCCGCCTTCACAACGATCGGTACGCCGACCTCCTCAAGGTACGCGAGTGCTGGCTCTAGCGCCGAGAAGGACCGTGCCGCGCCCGTGGGCAGGCCGTGACGCCGCATGAACTCTTTGGCGAACTCTTTCGATCCCTCAAGACGAGCCCCCTGCGCGCCCGGTCCAAACACAGGGACTCCCGCTTCACGGACCACATCGGCTACACCGGCCACGAGTGGCGCCTCCGGTCCTATGACCACCAGGTCGATCCCGCGCTCGATCGCAAAGGACGCTACCGCTAGGCCGTCCTCGATTGGGAGGTCGACGTTCTCTGCCAGCGCCGCGGTCCCGCCGTTTCCAGGCGCGACAAATACGCTGGTCACACGGGGCGAGGCGACGAGTGACGCCACGATGGCGTGTTCGCGGCCTCCGCCACCGAGTACGAGGATGCGCATGGAAACTCCCTCTGTCTGGGCTTGCGGCGCATACGACGTTACAGGAGCGCCGAGCTCGATTGTAGCGAAGGACGGCGGATGAACGCCATGAATGGGGAATCTACTCGTTCGTATCAACATGCACATGCAAAGGAGGTCGTCGATGGAAGTAGCAGACAAGGTGCTCGAAACGATGAAGAAGGCCGGCGAGCCGCTCAACGCCGGCGCGATCGCCGAGCTTTCGGGCCTCGACCGCAAAGAGGTCGACAAAGCGATGAACGAACTTAAGAAGTCGGAGCGCATCGAGTCGCCCAAGCGCTGCTACTGGCAGCCGCGAATCTGAGTCGCCAGTAAGGGAGCGGTCGCGAGAACACGGCGCCGCTCCCTCGCGATCACACCGCTTCGGGGGCGGGGACCGCGCGCTTCTCGGTTACCTTGTACGAGAACGGCATCCCGAGCATCAAGCGGGTCTGCGCCCTGAGCGCCGGCAGCGTTCCAAGATAGAACCCAACAACCGGTAGAGTCAGCCACGCTACCGCCAACTCGAAAATGACGGAAACAGGCCTGCGGTCCGCCGGTGGCGGCGTACGGATGAGTTCAGCGATTACGGTGGTCACAAGAGCGGCGGCGCCTACGACAAATATCTCCCGTAAGTACGGCACCCCCGGATGCACCATGATGATCCGCGTCAGGTCGTTGGTGAAGAGCGGTTCCGCATAGCCCAGAAGCAGGTAGGTGCTCACAATGAAAAACCACGCTGTGGCCCGTGAGACGTGGTCGTGCAAGACCTGTCCGAACCGAAACACGGCGCGACGATGCCACCACCGCTGCTGCACCATGCGCGCGAGCAGGAATCCGGCATCCTCGGCACCCCACGAGTGGCGCATCACCTGATCGTGCCGGGCTTTGAGCCCGGCCAAGAACGTCTCCCCGTCGACAGCGTCGCCCTTCGTGGGCAGAAACACAGGGGTCAAGCCGACGTCTCCGCCGCGCTCGAACATCACGTTTAGGTACGCGTGCCAGTCCTCGGAGATGACCATCGGATCCCAAAGGCCGCACTCGACAGCGGTCCTGAAGCTCAGGGTGTAGGTGGATATGGGAAGCGGTTCGTAAAACGGCATGGCCAGCTCGGCCATCTGCCCAGCGTGTGCGATCCAAGCAGTGACCCGGATCGGTGCCGGAACCTGCCAGAGGTTGTTGTCAAAATGTAGCGGTGCCTGCCAGAACCTGCCGTAGCGGCGCTGGTCGTTGGCGAAGAGGTCCGAGACGGCCTCGAAATACAGCGGGTGAAGAACCGAATCGGCGTCGCACGAGGTGACGGTGATGCGCTCCGCCGCGATGCCTCGCTCGCCTACAAGCACGGGATACACTTCGCTCGCCGCCCACGACATGTTGGATGACTTTCCAGGGATCTCACCGGGGAGATCGGGCGGGTGCACCGTGACGAAGATCTCCGCGAACGCCACCGCGTACTTCTCGGCAAGGGCGGCGCCCTTCTCGCGCGCTCCTACTTCGCGCTCCTCCATCGCGATGACGGGAATGACCCGTTCGCGAGCACGGTGCTGAACGCTGAGCGCGTCGAGTGTGCGCTCCAGTATCTCGATCGGCTCTTTGTAAGTGGGGATGATCACGACGTGGTAGACGTCGGCGGGCGCGAACCCCGCTGGTCCGGGGACCGAATCATATGACGCCCAATCGGTGCGTTCCCACTCACGCACCCGTGCGCGCCCTATCGCGTAGAACACGAGACTCAAGACCATCCGGGCAACGAAGTAGCACATGAACGCGGATGTAATTACGACCCATGAGCGCGGGTAGGCGATGAAGCCGACCATGGCGACGGTAACGATAGACCATGTGAGCACTCCGGGCAGCGCGTACGCCGCCCGATAGCGATGCTTATATGTGCCAGTCCACGACTTGACCACAAACACTCCTTTTTGCCCCGAGGTAAACCCGAGGTCGAGCGGGCTATCATCTGACTATGCCCGTCATTATCCGCTAGGAGATATATTGTAAAGATTCCGTTACGCGACCTGACGGCGCAGTAACCCCCATCGCAACCACAAACGCCTTACGACACTGCTTTACGGGCGCGACTCCCAACGCCGGATGATCGTCTGCTCGCGACTCGGGCCAACGGCGATCATCGCCACGGGGACATCCGCAAGGTCTTCGATAAAGCCGATGTAATCACGCGCCTCTTGGGGCAGGTCGCTGAACTCGCGGCACGCGGTGATATCGGTTTTCCACCCAGGAAGGTCCTCGTAGATGGGCCTTGCGCGGTGGAACACGCTCTGGTGACAGGGGAGCTCATTGTAGCGATGCCCATCGTACTCGTACGCGACACACACCCGGATTGTCTCAAGCTGGCTCAAAACGTCGAGCTTCGTAATGATGAGTTGGGTGATGCCGTTCACCTGCACCGCGTACCGGACGATCACTCCGTCGTACCAGCCGGCACGCCGCTCACGACCTGTGGTTGTGCCGTACTCGTGCCCAACCTCGATGAGGTGTGCGCCGGTCTCGTCAGAGAGCTCCGTGGGAAACGGTCCCGAGCCGACGCGGGTGATGTAGGCTTTCGCGATGCCCAGAACTCTGTCGATGCGTTTTGGGCCGACGCCTGCACCTGTGCACGCACCGCCCGCAACGGGGCTCGACGACGTCACGAAAGGATACGTACCGTGGTCGAGATCGAGCAGTGTGCCCTGGGCGCCCTCGAACAAAACCCACTGTCCAGAGTCGAGCGCTTTGTTGACGACGAGAGACGTGTCGGCGATGTGCGGCTTGATTCGCTCTGCGTACGGAAGGTACTCCTCGGCGATCTGATCGACGGTGTACGTGGGGAGCCCGTATATCTTGCCGAGAATCTCGTTCTTCTCCGTCAAGGCGGCGTCGAGCTTCTTGCGGAAGATGTGCTCGTCGGTGAGGTCTTGGACGCGGATGCCCATGCGCGACGACTTGTCCATGTACGCAGGACCAATGCCACGTCGGGTCGTGCCGATCTCGAGCGACCCGAGACGCCGCTCACTCGCCCCGTCGAGATCGCGGTGGTACGGCATGATGAGGTGCGCGTTGCAGCTGATGAGAAGCTTGTGCGTCGACAGCCCATCCATCTCGAGCCGGTCTATCTCCTCGAGCAGCACCTTGGGATCGATCACGCAGCCGTTAGCGATGACCGGTGTGATATGCGGGTACATGATGCCGCTTGGGATGAGGTGCAGCTTGAGCGTGCGGCCGCCGTGGATAACGGTATGCCCCGCGTTGTTGCCCCCTTGGAACCGCACGACGTAATCGAAATCGTCTGCGATGAGGTCAGTGATCTTGCCCTTGCCTTCGTCGCCCCACTGGGCGCCGACGAGCACTATGCCGGCCATGTCGGTGACTCCCGCTCCCGTTCGGTCCCGCGGACCCTCGCCGCCGCTCCCGGACCGGGCGCTTCGCCGGTCGAGGCGAGCGCGCAACCGCCCGCACACAGGCGGGCGATGGCGTAAGTATGCCCGACCCGCGCCAAGATGACCAGAGTCGGCGTGCAGAGTGGAAGCAGAGTCGCTAGCGCGGTATCAAGGTCAGGCGGGACGTGAAGGGGCGGCGGCCTCATCCGGAGCGCCAAACACCTTGCCAGTGAGGCGCACGTACCACGCCGCGGCCTGAACCTGCACGACGTAGCCGACCGCAAGCACGAGGGCGGCCTCAGGGCCAAAACTGGCGATCGCAATCCCGAGAGCGATCGAAAGATTGCGCATCGCGGTGCCATACACGAGCGCTATGGCATCCGCGCGCCCAAACAGCAGGCGGCCCACGAGCGTTGAAAGCGCAAAGTTCGCCGCGTAAAAGATGATGAGCGGCGCAAGAATGAGTGCGGCAAGCGCCGGACGACCGGCAATCATCCCGGCCTGCAACCCGACCGCCACGAACACGATGCCGAGCACCCCGATTACGCTGACACCGGGAAACACGGGAGCGATGCGCGTAGCGAAACGCTCCTTGCCATATCGCTTAACGAGCACGGCGCGGGTGAACTGAGCCGCGATCATGGGCACCGCCACCACAAGCATAATCGTCGACGCGATGCCGAGTAGGTCAACACTCACTACCTGGCCAGCAAACACTTCAAGGTAGACGGGTGCTGCGAGCGAAGCCGCGATGAGTCCGATCACGGTCATCTTGACCGCCGCCGTCACGTTGCCTTTCGCAAAGCCGGTCCAAGAGATAGTCATCCCGCTCGTAGGGAAGAGGCCGGCGAGCACCATGCCTACGAACAAACCAGCGTCCGACGCGAAGAAGGCTCGTGCGAGAAGCCATGCGAAAACCGGAAGGACGGTGAAGTTGAGGGCCATCGCAACGGCCACCAAGCGAGTGTCCGCGGGCCCGAGCGCTTCGCGGATGCGGACGTTGATGAGCATCGGATAGACCATGAGCATCGTCAGCGGCAACACAGCCGCTTTGAGCGGTTCGAGGTCGAACGAAACCCCCAGCGCGAACCCGGCGATCATGCTGACCGGGATCGCCCACACTAACGACGAAGAAAGAAACTTCGAGATGGCGGTGAGCCGCCCTGACAATCCGGTCTCCATTCGACTCTGATTTCCTTCCATACCTCTCCGAGCTCTAGCGTGCCGCCGCAATAGCGCGCGCTGCGACAACACCGCTCGCGCTCGACTGGATGAGTCCTCTCGTCACTCCCGCCCCGTCGCCAATCGCGTACAAACCGGTTATCGAGGTTTGCAGGTCAGGGCCGACTTCGAGCTTTGAGGAGTAGAACTTGACCTCGATGCCATAGAGTAACGTACCCGGAGCGTTCACGCCGGGCGCGAGCACATCGAGCGCTTCGAGGAACTCGAGTATGCCGGTCAAATGTCGATAGGGCACAACATTAGAGAGGTCACCCGGGGTCGCGGTTGCCATCGTGGGCATCACGGTCGACTCGGCGATCCGCTCGGGGGTGGAACGGCGGCCAGCCATGAGATCTCCCAAGCGCTGCACCAAGATGCCCTCTCCGAGCAGATTGGCAAGCCGAGCGATGGAGCGCCCGTACGTGGTGGGCTCCCTGAACGGATACGTGAACGCTTGACTTACGAGAACCGCGAAGTTGGTGCGGTCCGTCTTGTCATCGGCGTATGAGTGACCATTCACAGTGATGACATCACCGTACGATTCTGCGGTCACCTCCCCGTACGGATTCATGCAAAACGTGCGCACCTTGTCACCGAACGAGCGTGACCGATATGTGAGCTTAGCCTCGTAGAGGTGGTCCGTAAGCGGTTCCATGACCGTGGCGGGCACCTCGACCCGCACACCGATGTCGACAGCGTTGTTGGCCCGTCCGATGCCAAGAAGGGCAGCTTGGCGCGTCAGCCAGTCAGCGCCCTCACGACCCGGCGCGGCGATCACTGCGCCTGCGTGCAGCGTGGTCCCGTCCTCCAGCTCTACGCCGGTAACGCGACCCTCCTTGGCCACGACGGATTTCGCCGCCGTCTCCGTCAGGATACGCACCCCGTGCTCCAAAAGATTGACCCTGGCCGCATCGAGCACCTTGGGCGATCGGTCCGTTCCGAGGTGACGGATGCGCATGGGAGTCAGGTGCATGCCGGCGAGTTCCGCAGCCCGCTCAAGCCGCTTTGCCTCGTTGGGGTCCGGAGTGTAGACGCGCTTGCTAGCTCCAAATTCGCACCACAAGCCATCGACGTACCCGATGAGAGTATCGAGTTCCTGGGTGCCGATGTAATCGCCGAGCCAGCCGCCCACTTCACCAGTGAGCGTGAGCTTTCCGTCAGAAAACGCTCCCGCTCCACCCCAACCCGTCATGATGTCGCAGGTAGGGCAAGACACGCACCCCCGCTCACGCGCCGGACACCGGCGCTCTGCAAGATTCTTGCCCTTCTCGACGACGATGATTTCGAACCCGCCGAGACGTGACAGCTCGAGTGCCGCGAAGATGCCAGCGGGGCCAGCACCTATGACCACCACCCGATCGAGCGCCATCGCCTCGCCCTCCGTCGTCATACGGTCCGCTCAATCGATCGCGGCAGTCTCGCTCAGCAACCGCTACGAGCCGAACCGCCGGGCACGACTACACGTGATCCGTGTAGTCGATGAACCTGGTGTAGGGCTCGTGGAAGACGAGTCTGACCGTATCAGTAGGTCCATTACGATGCTTTGCCACGACAATCTCGGCCATGCCTTTCCCCGGCCGATCGTCATCATCGTCTGCACGCGGATCAGTGTTGCGATCAATGAACATGACCACGTCAGCGTCTTGCTCGATAGCCCCCGACTCCCTAAGGTCCGACAGTTGCGGGCGCTTGTTTGCCCGCTGTTCGACGGCGCGAGAAAGCTGCGACAGCGCGAGCACGGGAACGTTCAGCTCCTTGGCCAGGATCTTGAGGCCGCGGGATATCTCGGCGATCTCAGTCTGCCGATTCTCCGACCTGCGATGATTGGGTTGCATGAGTTGGAGGTAGTCAACGATGACGAGTCCGTTCTTCGCGTTACGAAGCTGACGCCTCGCTTTTGCGCGCACTTCCAGAATCGAGATCGAAGGCGTGTCGTCAACGTAGATCTCAAGCTCGGCAAGGGTGCCCATCGCACGATGGATATTGACCCAATCGTGGTCCTTTATCCGGCCTGTGCGGACGTCTTGCGAGTTAATCCGCGCCTCAGAACACAAAACGCGCTGAATGAGCTGCTCGGCGCTCATCTCGAGTGAGAACAACGCTACACTCGCCCCCGCTTTGGCCGCGTTGACTGCGATGTTGAGAGCAAACGCCGTCTTGCCCACTGAGGGGCGCGCTGCCAGGATGATCAGATCTCCCCGGTGCATGCCAGCCAGCAACTTGTCGAGATCCCTGAAACCGCTTGGCACGCCGGTGATGTGCTCCTTGCGCTCGAACAACTCCTCAAGTTGACTGAACGACCTCTTCAGTAGATCTTCGATGTCCCGGAAGTTGTTAGATATCCGCTTGTTGGTCACAGCGAAAATGAGCGCCTCGGCCTCCTGGACGACCTCCTTCATATCGTCAGGCGCCTCATAGCCAAGCGCGGTGACCTTGCCCGCGGCCGCGATGAGCTCGCGCAGCATCGCCGTTCGCTGGACTATCTCAGCGTAGCGCAGAGCGTTCGCTGCGGTAGGCACCACGCCGGTGATGTCAAGCAGGTACGCCTTGCCCCCTGCCGCCTCGAGCATCCCTGCGGTCTCAAGCCGGTCAGCAACACTCAGCTGATCGATCGGAACCGCCCTCGTGTGCAAGTACTCTACAGCCTCGAAGATACGTTGGTGGGCAGGACGGTAGAAGTCGCGCGCCGAAAGCAGTGAAAGCACCACCTCGACCGCCTCGGAAGAGAGAAACGTCGATCCTAAAACCGCCTGCTCAGCCTCTACGTTGTGGGGCGGAATGAGTTTTGAGAACGGCGTCGCGACCGCAAGCGTGCGAGCTGATTCGCTCACGTGCCCTCCTCGGAATCTGCTGGCGAAGCGTATTCTTCACCCGGACAATCCGATTCTAACCAACGGTTCTGACATGGGAAGCGGAGTGCTCAAACCATCCACAGCCGCGCACCGGCGCAACCTGTCGGGACTCGGGTTATCCGCAGAATCCACAGATGTCCGATCACTTTCCCAGCGCACGACGGGACGCCTCTGCGCGCGGAGGACGTCCCGTCGTGTCTGGTGCGTTACAGTGGCCGGAAGCCGTTCAGGTTCCGCTCTCCTCGCCGGAATCAGTGATTCCAGCAGAATCCGTCTCGGCTTCGGCCACCTCGGCGTCACTGGCTTCAATCGGCGCTTCGCTCACGGCCTCCTCGGCAGGAGGCTCAGCTATACGCTTCTGAGCGACCGGTGCGCCCTCGGCGATGACCTCAACAAGCACTTCGGCCTTTACGTCACGGTAGATCTGAACCGTGACCGTATAGGTGCCGAGCTGCTTGATGTGGCCGTGCACGTCCATTTTGCGCCGGTCGACTTTCGTCGCGAGTTGCCCGGTAATCGCATCTTCAATCATCTGCGTCGTGATGGAACCGAACAACCGGCCCTCCTCACCCGCCTTCGCCTCGATTGTGACCTTCTTTGCGTCGAGAGCCGCGGCGACCGAGCGGGCCTCCGCGAAACGCGACTCTTCCCGCGCGAGGATGTTGCCCTTGCGCGCGGCAAGCTGCTTGAGATTGCCGGGGGTCGCCTCGATAGCGAGCTTACGAGGCAGCAGGTAGTTGACAGCGTAGCCACGGGCGACATCGACGACGTCACCCTCGCCACCTTTCCCCTTGATCTCTTGCGTCAGGATGACCTTCATCACGTACTCCTTCTCTGTTTCCAGCGCGAATGCGCCAGACGGCACATTCTGTCCACACTACTCCGGATCTTGTCGTTCCCTGGCTCCGTCATCCGGTGCGTCTTCCCTAGGCAGCTTGCGAAAGTTCGCGAACAGGTCGACTAGTCCCAGCATGCTCACAACAGGAATGAGCGCCTCGACAACCACTAGTAGACCGAGGCCGCTGACACGCCCGAACCGTCCCACACCTATCCGGCGGTAGAGGGCGGCAGCAACCCCCAGCCCCTGCGCCAGGAGCGGGAGTCTTACCATGATGAGCAGGTTCAGGCCGGCGGCAAACGTCCAGTTTGCCGCATCACCCGTCACCCTGTTCGCCGCGAGCAGCATCAGGCCCGCAATGAACGCCCATAGCACGTGGGGGCTCACGTCGAGTTCCGCCAAGCCCGGAAGGCGCTTCACTTCCGCCCCCGCTCGCGCGGCCGCCCAGCCCGCTGTCATGACAGCCGCGGTGGCCGTGAGGATGGCTGCGGTGAAATAGTCCGCTGGCCAGAGCGCCACAAGGAGTTCCACAAGCTCAGGTCTGCCTAGACCGAACACGCCCTCCACATCTACCATCACGTTCCCGGCGGTAAGCGCGAGCGCGTCGTTCACGATCTCGGTGCGCAGGAGAAGCAGTGTCGTCCCAGCCTGCCACGCGCGCGCGATATCCGCCGCGAGGGCGGCGACTCCAACAACTAGCGTCAATCCCGCGACCATCCCAAGCGCGGAGCGCACCTTCATCTGCGCGATCGCAAAATACAGCGCCGCGAACACAGGTGCGAGCATGACGGCATAGACCGGGGCGGCGAACGCTCCGGTGGCGACCGCAAGTCCGGCGGCAATCGCCGCCGACCTGTTGCGCCCGGTCCAGAGCAGTCCCGCCAGTCCCGCAGCCGCCAACGGCACCCCCACGAACGCGAACACCGGCGCGACAACCCCGCCTATCGCTACGGTCGCGATAAGCATCACCGTGTCACGCGTGTGCACGGTCGAGGTCACAGTGCGATCCTCTTCACCGACCGCGCCGCCCGTCAATTTTGCCACTGATGACCGGCACGGCATATGGAACGAGCGCCATCTCGCGAGCGCGCTTGACCGCCATGGACAGCTGGTGCTGGTGTTGGGCGCAGTTCCCTGTGACACGCCGCGGCTTGATCTTGCCGCGATCAGTCATGAACTTGCGCAACATCTGGACGTCTTTGTAATCGATGTACCCGGTCTTGTCTTTGCAGAACGCGCAGTACTTGCGCCGCGGTCTGCGTGCGTAATCGGACACTCTCATGTCCTCCTTTCGCTCCTTCAGGAGCGGAGTGGTCACTTCCGTGCGGGCGTCCGGGCGGGAGGGGTCCGGCCCAGTACGCCTCAGGTGCGTTAGAACGGAATCTCGTCGTCTGAGGGCAGATCCGGCGCTGGGCCGGCATCGTACGCCTGCCTTGAACCAGCGGAGGCGGAGTCTCTCGACGACATGAACTCCAGGTCGTCGACTGCTACCTCGACCTTCGAGCGTTTCTCTCCCTGCTGATTCTCCCAGCTGCGATAGCGAAGCTTTCCTTCGATCGCCACCTTTGTCCCTTTGGCCAAATACTTCGCTACAGCCTCGGCCCTAGAACCGAACATCACGCAGTCGATGAAGTTGGGATAGTCCTCCCACTCGCCCGTCTGCTGATTCTTGCGCCTGTCGTTCACGGCCACGCCCAGGTTCAACACGGCCATCCCTCCAGGTGTCGAACGCAACTCTGGGTCGCGAGTGAGGTTCCCGCTAATGACGACCCTATTGATGCTCATCGCTTACCACCACCTGATCTCTCGAAACGGATGCCTTGTCCGGCGCTCCGGGCACGCTGAAGCTACTCGCGATCTTCGCGTCGGAGGATCATGTACCGGAGTACCGGGTCGGTGATGTGCAGCACGCGATCGATCTCAGCGATCGCGGCGGGGGACGTGTGAAAGTCGATGAGCACATAGTCACCCTCCGCGTTGTCGTCAACCTCGAACGCGAGACGGCGCTTGCCCCATAGATCGACGTTGTCGACGACCCCGCCGTCGGCGGTGACGAGACCCTGCGCCTTCTCGACGACCCCCTCACGGGCGTCGTCCTCGAGACGCGGATCCAGCAAAAGCAGCATTTCGTAAGCCTTCATTAATTCACCTCCTCTGGGCTAGTGGCCCCGGGACTATGAAGGCAACGGCCCGGGACAGGAAATGAAGCTCTGGCAGTGTATCATCGGACCACCACTGCCGCAACATCCTCAGGTGCGACGTCGTTTGCGCTGCGTGCAGCAGCGCCACCACGCCAGATCGGCCACAGCATTCCGAGACCAAGCGCGAGCCCGAACGCCGTGAGAAGCCCGCGCCGGACGAGTGCGCTAACAGCATTGGGAGCCGCAGAGTCCGATCCGTCGGCTGATTTGGTCCGGTACGCGGGGACAGACGCACTCGCCGGGACTCGCGTCGCCACCCCCGGCACCGGCGGGATCGGTTTATCTGCCACAGCCAGGTGGTTCGCACGCGCGCCAATGTGGACCTGCGGCACTCCGGAGTTTGAAGGCGTCGCAGGGCGAACAACCGGAGCGGCCGGTGCCGCCTCTGGAGCCACGTGCGGGACAATCGTGCCGCTCACGGTGTGTGGGCCCTCCACGATACGCGTGTCCGGGATGAAGGCGCCCCCAGCCGCTCCGGATGACACAGCGGCCGGTGCGGTGATTTGGGCACCCGAAGGAGATTGCGCCGAGTGGGGCGTCGAAGCGGGGGCAGGGACCGTCTCGGCGGCGCGTTCTGGAGCCGTGACGGGCTCTGGGCTTGATGGCGTCTGCGCAACCGGCGAAGCAAGATACTTCATCGGGTCCACATAAAGATCGCCGATCCGCGCCCCGACGTGAAGGTGCGCGACAGGCGTCGAGCGATCGCCCGTCGCGGCCAGCATTCCAAGCATGCCCCCAGTCTCCACACGGTTGCCGGTCTTGACCGAGACCTCCGCGAGCGGCAGATAGGTGAGCCGGAATCCTTCTGACTCGATAGTGACCGCGAGCATGGTCGCCCCTTCGCCGGCTGGAATCCGGCCAGCAAACGTCACCGTACCCGCGCGTGCGGCATAAATACTCGCTCCCGCAGGAGCTGCGAGGTCGATACCGCGGTGCGTGAGCGCCTGACCGCTCTCGCTTTGGTACGAGGCGCCGAAGCCGAGCAGCACCTCCGCTGGCCCCTCGAGTGGCCATCCCTCAGAGACCTGAGCGGCCATCGCGGGAGCAGCCACCCACGCGCATGACACAAGCACCATCAGTAAGACAACGAACCGCTTCACGGCGCACCTCCCTAGCGTTGCCGCGCAGGAGGTGGGGATGCGGCATGTCGGGCGAATCGAACATGTGTTCGTGTTCAGGATAGCGCCCTGGCCCGCCCGGCGCAAGCCCCCCGCCAAAATAAGACGACCGCGCATGGGACGGCCGTCGTTGATCGCGTGGAGCGGGCAACGGGTCTCGAACCCGCGACCTACAGCTTGGGAAGCTGTCGCTCTACCAACTGAGCTATGCCCGCGCTGAAACGTGTCGCATTGTACGTCAGCGCCGAGCCAAGCGGCAAACGCCGCTCATCCAAGCCGGACTACTTCCCCGTTAGCACCCGCTTGAGCTCCCGTTCCCGCTCAACCGCGGTGAACGCTATGATCGTGTCGCCTGGCTGCAGTTCCGTGTCGCCGCGAACTGTCACCACCTCATCCTCGCCGCGTACTATTGCAACGAGAACGCACTCTGCTGGCAGGTTCAAATCGGCGATCCGCTTTCCGCATACGACACACTGGTCGGTTGGCAACTCGATCTCGACGATCGCCATGTTGCCCTTACGCAGCGCGATAAGCGTGCGGATATCGCCGACCGTCGCCTCCTCCTCAATCATGCGAGAGATAATTGTGGTCGAGGAAATTGCCTCGATCCCAAGCTTGTTGAAGATGTGCTCGTTTTTTGGGTTGTTGACTCGGGCGATCGCGCGCGGCACAGCAAATGCGACCTTCGCGAGCTGACAAGCGACCAAGTTGTCGTCGTCGTCGCCTGTGGACGCGACGAAGACATCGGCGCGCCCGGTTCCAGCATCCTCCTGAAACAACGAATCGCAACCGTCGCCGTGGATTATGAGCGCGTGTCTGGGAAGCTCCGCGACAAGCCGCTCGACGATCTCGGCTCGCTTCTCGATGATCGCCACATCGTGGCCAGCGTTAAGCATTGTCCGGGCAAGGTAGGCAGCGACCTTTCCGCCACCGTTGATGACGATGTACATCGATCACTCCTCGGCCATGTATCGCTCGACCTTGGCGTAGACCTCATCCTTCACGGCCGCCACGATGATGTCGCCCTCGTGAAGGATAGCCTCGGGCTCGGGCACGAACATCTCGTCGCCACGCGCGACCGCGGAGATGCGGAAACGTCGCACGATCTCAACTTCTTCGACACGCTTGCCCTCGACCTCGCCGGACGCCTTGAACTGGACGAGTTCAACGTCGCCGAGTTGCGTGACGTGGTGACCGTGCCCAGAGCGCATCTTATCGAGGAGCGTCTCGGCGACGAGCGTGGTGCCACACACGTAGTCGAGACCGAGCTGTTGATACGTGCGCTCCCGCATCGGGTTGTAGAGCCGAGCAACCACGTGAGGCACGCCGAATATCTTGCGAGCGACTTCGGCGGCCATGAGATTGGTGTTGTCGAGGTTGGTCACCGCCGCGAACGCGTCGGCTGCGCGAATGCCCGCTTCCTCTAAGACCTCTTCATCGAAGCCGAGCCCCTTGATCGTGACCCCGTTAAACGCCGTACCGAGCCTCTTGAACGCCTCCGCATCACGGTCGATGACGACAACGTTGTGCCCTTCGACGGAAAGCAGGGTGCCGAGTTGGGAGCCTACGCGTCCACATCCGACGACGACCACGTTCATCTCGCCCGCCTACCTCCACGACCTCGTGCGACAACGGACGCCGTGGCGCTTCGCCACCGGCGCCCGCCGTGCCGCACATCTCGATTACACTACTTGCCGATCTTGAAGATCTTGGTGTTGCACTCGGGACAGATGCCCTGCGTCGCGGGGCGGCCGTTCTTCATCGTGATCTCCTGAGCATCCCGGATCTCACGCTTGGACTTGCACTTCACACAGTACCCTTCCTTCGCGGCCATGCAGCGCTCCTCTCATGTCCTGTAGTGAAACGGCGCCGGCGAACTCGGGTCGGCACCGTATCCCCCTTCAGGCACACACCGTGCCCGACATGCAGTGTACACCTTGTTTCACACTTGTGATGCATCACCGGTACCCACTCGCGCCCTAACCTGCCGGGCGGTAACACCGAGAATTACCGCTCCGAGCGCCACGAGCGCCCCCCACGAGGCGCCCGAGACGATCCAAAACGGCAGCGGGAACAGCTCTATCAGCAATTCACCCAGGGGGAAGAGCCACGTGTCGCCTTCAAAGAACAGCGCGTGGAAGATGGTGAACGCGCGATCGAAATCGGCAATCATCGCGAGAGCGGCCACGCCGAGCGGGCCTGCGAGCGCGAGAGCGGCCCACCTCATCGAGCGCGCCAGAGCACGCATGCGGCGCGCCTGCAGGCCCGTGAGTCCCCACGTTACCCACGCCACCGCGATCGCGATCGCGACCCACATAGCCAACCGGGCGCGTGCAATCACGTCGCGTACATCGTCGAGATGAGCGACCGCTCGCTCGCCGAACGCCGCCCGCCCGTCGGGAAGCGTACCGGGCAACTCGACGTTTGGCTCACCGGCCACGTGGGCCCGGACCTGCTCGGCTAACACGAGTGTCTCTTCTGAAGGGAGGCCGGCAAGCTCAGGCGCACCGACCGCGAGCACGAGAACCCGAGTGTAGGCGGGCACGAGCAGCACATGGAGCGAGACGCCGAGGACAGCAAGTACGAAAGCAAAAGCGCCCACCGCGCCCGCAGCGCCCGCAGCGAATCCGAGAGCTCGCGTCACCATCACGCCGCCATCACAACGCGATTGCCGCCTGCCTCGACCGCGTGGTAAAGGGCCTCATCGGCGGCCGTGAGGAGTCCGTCAGCGGTCTGCCCCTGCCGCGGAAAGCCAGCCACTCCAACGCTGACGGTCACGCCGACGCCCTTCACGAGGGTGCGCTCGGCCGCAGCCCGGACCGCTTCGGCAACGTGGAGCGCATCATCGTCGTCAGGGGGTCCGCCCGAGCATCCCTCGCTCAGCAAAATGGCGAACTCCTCGCCACCAAAACGAGCTACGAAGTTGGTCTCGAATGTCATCGCCTCGCCACACTTCTCGAGAGATTCGTTGAATGCCGAGCCGAGCTCCGCGAGAAGCGCGTCGCCCATGTCGATACCAAAGAGGTCGTTGAACGCGCCAAAGCCGTCGATGTCGACGATTGCGACGTACAGGGAACGGTCGTCGCGCTCCGCTCGCATGATCTCGCTACCGAGCGCTCGCATGAAGTAGCCGCGCTCGTATAGACCGGTCTTCTCGTCGATGATGGCGCTTGCGGCGATGTGGGCCTCTCGCGAGCTCAGCGCGACCGTCATCAACGTCGCCACCATGGCGGCGCCTCCAAACATGGCGACCTGCCACATGAAGCGTACTGTGACGTACACCGCGTCCGTCCGCAGCGCCTCATCCGTAAAAGGGACGACAACGTGCGGCAGCAGACCCCAAAGCTCACCGAAAAGGACCACGCCGTAAGTGATCGCACAGAACGCAGCGACCAGCCACGTGTCTCTGGCGCGCGGCAATATGAACGCCGCTTCGAGGATGAAAAGCAGGTAAAGCGCGTAGAACCAGGAGGCCACACCCCCTGAGTAGTACACAAGCACGCCGGTGACCAGAACATCGAAGAGTAGTTGAGCGTGGTTGAGGAACGCGATGTTGCCGAGCCGCCGGTACGTCAGATGGTAGTACGCGTTGTACGCAACGACAAAGACTACGGCAAGCGCCGGCACCCGCATATTGGTCAGGAGTTCCTCCCACGGGAACTGAAGCGAGTACACACTGACCGAGACCGCCGAGAAGAGCGCAAGCAGCGCGACTATCGCCCAACGCACCCTGATGACGAGCCCCACACGCTCAATGTTGGCCTGAAGCGCCTCGATGTCGTAGCGGGTGGGTTGCTCACGCCATGTAACCTTGGCACTTCTTATGAGGGCTCTCGTGAACCGGCTCGTGCTCAACGGGCGTCTCCGAAAATGGGCCTACAACGCGACGGCTGAATCAGTATACTGGAGCGACGCGCTCACGACGGAGTAGGTGCCTATGAACCCCGCCGCGACAAGGACTGAGTTCGCCGCCATCATCGACACTCTTGCGGCGTTCGGAACACCGCTACAGGTACTCATGCCTGTAGGAGCCGCAATACTGCTCGCACTCGCGCTCGTCCCCGCATGGCAGCGCTACCTGGGCCCGGCGGTAACCGGCACCACCATCCTGCTTCTTTTGGGTTATGCGTTGCTCGCATGGTTCCACTGGCGCGTGTGGGAGCTAGCCGTGGTGGTGAGTCCCGAAACTGGCGCGATCAGCGGACGTGTCGCGGTTCCTCTGTGGATTGAGTCTGTGAAGCTCTACGTCTGGGCGCTCACCGTCGCGCTCATGGCCGTGTGCATCAAGCGTCACCGCGCAGAGCTGCTGCCGGGCGTGTCAGTTATCCTCTCGATTCTCATCGCCGGCGCGGCCGTGTGGGGCAAGCCGTTCACTGAGCCGCTACCCAGATTCCTCAACCAGTACTTTGGATATCTCGCCGCGATGGACAGCGGTAACTTTATGATCGCCATGAACGCGTACCAGGGAATGGAGGGGGCACGGCAGTTCTACTACAACACGATCTACATGTGGATCCACCCTCCGGCTCTGTTCTTCGCGTACGGCACGTTTGCGATATCGTTCGTGGCCACGGTGCTCATGATCATGCGCCGCCACTCAAGCTACGAGACAACGGCGTACCGGTGGGCCCGCCTCGGCTATCTGCCGCTTACCGCCGGCATGTTGCTCGGCTTCCCGTGGGCCATCATCGCGTGGCAAGGAGAGTCGTGGTGGTGGTCGGGCAAGGTCAACATGTCCATCATGCTCTGGGTGCTCTACACCGCCCACCTGCACGCTCGTCTGTACCTGCGTCGCCAAGGGATGTGGCGGTGGGTGGCCGCGCTGTCGATCCTATCGTTCCTGGTCCTGCTCTTGACATACCTTGCCACCTACTTCGTTCCTGGAGCTCACAGCGTAGTCTGAGGAAAGGACTGGTCCGCCGATGAAGACGCCCGCACACCTACGCCAGTGGGACTACGCGCTGACCGTCGTGACCGTAGCGCTCCTCGGCACGCTTGGGTTGCAGTCGTTCATCGGCACGGCCTACGTATGGTGGGCGGAAAGTGTGATACCCGGCTGGCAGATCTCGGGCTATCCGGACTTCATGTTGGTAATGAACGTGATCGCGGCGCCACAGGTCATCGCTCTCGTAATCGTGATGGGACTGTGTGTGCCAAAGAGACTTTTTGATCGCACCGCGCTCGTCATCGTCTCGGCAGCGATGCTCGGAGCCGGAGTGGCGGCGTGGGCATGGACCGGCGACGCGCAGACCGGACTCGCGGTATTCTTGGCCCTCTCCGCCCTCATTCAGGTGGCGGTTGTCGCTCTAACCGTCGCCGGTGTGCGCGGTCCGTCGTACCTCACAGAGGGCCGACTCGTAAAAACCGGCTCGGGCCTGCTCCACCTAGGCTTCATCGCTTTTGCGTACGTGGTGGTCGCCCTCCAGGACTCGGTGTTCATGTTGCCAGCGTTCTGGATCGCAACATTTTTCACGATCGCGGGCACTCTCATGGCGTTCTACGCCGACAAGCTGGCGTTCAAGAAGACTGTGCGTGTCGAAGTGGACCGCTCGTTCGAAGCGGTATGATCGTCTTCGCCTCACACGTTGACCCGTCGACACCTTATTAAGTCCTGAGCCGCTCCCGGCGGTTTCCTGTCTACAACGCCCGCACGAGCTCGGTGACGAAGCGTGCCGCATTCTCGAGGTTATCCTCGGAAATATTGTCTACCGTGTCGGTCTCCCAGTGCCAGTTGGGCAAGCGTCCGTTGACGTCGAACGCCATCACGCTCATCGCGCGCATCCGGCGCGCGAGCGCGGGAGTAGCGTCGGTCGAAAGTCCCTTGTAGGCGCGTGCGCGCACCGGCAAACCATTTTCTGAGGCGACACGTTTTCCCGCACTCAAGAGGCGCCTGTCACTCCGATACCGTCGCGCCATGCCCTCTTCGGTGACCATGTGCAGCGTGCCCGCGCCAAGGTTGTCAAGGTTGATGATGAGCGCCCGCCTGAGCTCGTCCGGATACGCCGCAATCAGCGCTTGCATCCCACGTGTGCCGACCTCTTCTGAACCGGTCGCGACAAACCATATCTCCTTGTCGGCGAGCGCGCGGTCAACCCTCTCGGTCACGCGGCGGCGGATGCGCGACGCCTCGGCGGCCGCGTACTCAGGATCGCCGAGCGGGTCATCGCTGGCACGCCCTCCCTTGAAGCCAAACCCGTCATCATCATCGTCCTCGGCAAAGTTCTCCCACGAGCCGATCTTGCGGCCTTCATTCCGAGGATCGAAGCTTCCGCCGATCCCGAGCCATCCATCAATATCCTCATCGCGCTCATCCCGCTTCTTCCGCCCGCCGAGCAGCCCCTTGAGCTTGGAGCCGATGCGGCCCCTGTCACGGCGCTCGTGCTCGCCGTCCTCATCTGACTCGACGTCTTCGAGGGGCCTTCTCGGCACGGAGGACGCCGGGCCTCCAACCGCATCGAACTCCACTGTGTCTAGTGAGGAGTTGGATCTGGGCGTCTCGGCCCAACGGAAATCGTCTGGAAGCGTCGTGAGGTCAGGCTCGCCGGACTCCGCACCGATGTACTCAATCTCCGCGCCCGCGGGCACCACGCCCGCTTCGTAAGCCGTGCCGACATCCCGGCGAATCCGTGGGAACGCCCCTGTGCCGCTCGTCTCCTCGGCAGGCTCCGTGACGCGAGCGAGCACATCGAGCATGACGGCGACCCCGCTCGCGTTGTCGTTGGCTCCCTCGGTGGGCCCCATAGCGATTTCGCGGTGAACGTTGATGAGCAGCGGCACCAAGAGGTAAGCGCTCGCCGCGATTGTCACATACCACAGCCACGGATCCCAGTTTTGGGTGAGGGGAAGCGCGCCGAGAAGGGCAAGCGCTGGAACCGCGAACGTACACCCCTTCATGAGGGCGAACGTCGCCGAGAAGTTCTTGACCATCGACGGAGCAAACGCGAGCGAAGCGCGCGCGCTGTCGTAGTGGGCGACGATGACGACCCGCACCGGCCGCTCGCCCCGACGGGCGCGAGGGACATGCCGGGCGATGACGTTTTGACTCGGGCCCTTAGGCGGAAGCCATCCGGAAAGGCCAAAGCGTGTGTCGAGATCCATCCACATGAGAAACGCCGTGAGCGCCGCGACGGCAAACGCGGGCCACCTGAGAAACTCCCAGCCAGAGGCGACCGCGGCGGCAATCGTGAGGAGATGGTAGATCGCGTACGCCCATGAGTACGTCCGCGGGCTATCGAACTCCTGACGCTCGATCTCGACGGCGCGGGTACGAAACACCGACTCGATGTAGTCGGCCGCTTCCGCCTCGGCGTCAGTGGTCGCGGGTCTCGGTCCGATGGTGTCTGACAGGTGGCGCAGGTGCTCGATCGCGTGGGACATGCGGTCCTCCGGGTCCATGCGGCACGCGCCTGCGACGTGCCGCTCCATCCGAAGACATGATACTGCACCGCGAATCCGGTAGCAGAACCGCGCGCGCGGAGTTACTGGCCGCCCATCCCAGGGGAGTCGCCCGCGTGGCACGAGCGGCACTCACTCATCCGGTACTTTGAGTGCCGCTCGACCACCTCGGGGTTGTCGCTGTGACAGCGGCATCCGGGGATCTGGACCGCGAACGGAGCCTTCTCCTCGGCAGGCGCGGGAACGACGGGCGCATCGGCGCCTTGCGAAGCGGGAACCGGCGTCGAAGCCTGAGCCTGCGCTGCGGGGACGTCTCCGTTCGAGACAGATGGCGCCTGCGGAGTGCCGAACGCAAACGCCAGAGCTGCCGCAACGATCGCAAAGCCCACCGCACCTGCCACGATAGCGACTGCTTTCTTCACAACTACGCCGCTTCCGTGCCGAGGATGGTCGCGAGGTCTTCTGCGGCCGTCTCGGCGATCGGTTTGATGTCGAAGGTGTCGACGAGCACCTGCAGCACGTTGGGGGTGACGAACGCGGGCAGGGTCGGCCCGAGGCGGATGTCGGTGATGCCGAGGTGCAGCAGGGTGAGCAGGATGGCCACGGCCTTCTGCTCGTACCACGACAGGATCATCGAGAGCGGCAGGTCGTTCACGCCGACCTCAAACGCGTCCGCGAGGGCTACCGCGATCTTGATCGCCGAATACGCGTCGTTGCACTGACCCACGTCGAGCAGGCGCGGGATGCCGCCGATGTCCCCGAGCTGCTTGTCGAAGAAGCGGAACTTGCCGCATGCGAGCGTGAGCACCACGGTGTCCGCCGGGGCCTGCTCGACGAAGTCGGTGTAGTAGTTGCGGCCCGGCTTGGCGCCGTCACACCCGCCCACGAGGAAGAAGTGCTTGATCGCGCCACCCTTGACGGCCTCGATGACCTGGGGCGCGACACCGAGCACCGTGTTACGGCCGAAACCGACCAAGACACTGCCGCCATCGGTCTCATCGGCGAAGCCACTCATGGCAAGCGCCTTCTCGATGACCGCCGAGAAGTCACCCTCGACGTGCGGCACGCCGGGGAACTGGACCGGGCCGCTCGTAAAGAGGCGCTCTTTGTACTCGTCACGCGGAGGCATGAGGCAGTTCGTGGTCATGAGAATGGCACCGGGGAAGGCGGCGAACTCCTTGTGCTGGTTCTGCCACGCGGTGCCCCAGTGGCCGTAGAAGTGCGCATGCTTCTTGAGCTCGGGGTACGCGTGCGCCGGGAGCATCTCGCCATGCGTGTAGATGTCGATGCCCTTGCCCTCGGTCTGCTCGAGCAACAGCGAAAGGTCGAGCAGGTCGTGACCGGAGATGAGAATCGCCTTGCCCGCCCTGTGGCCGAGCGGGACCTCAGTCGGAACCGGGTGCCCGTAGGTGCCGGTGTTGCCCGCGTCAAGCAGCTCCATCGTGCGCAGGTTCACCGCGCCGCACTCGAGCGCGAGGGCTACCCACGCCCCGAGGTCGAGCGAGCCGTCACCAAGAGCGTCGAGCGCCTTGAACAGGTACGCATAGACCTCAGGATCCTCCTGGCCGAGGACACGTGCGTGGTGCGCGTACGCGGCTACCCCTTTGAGACCGTACAACGTGGTTTGTTGGAGCGCCTGGACGTCCTCGTCGCGCGTCGTGTCCCACGGCCTGCCGAGCTCGATGCCCTGCTCAACTTTGCCCTCAACGCCCGGAAACGGCCTCAGGTCGACAAACGCCCCGGCCGCCGCGGCCGCGCTCGACTCACGAGCGAGCTCATTGCGCAAGCGCACAGCCTCGTCGATCTTCTCGGCAATCGACGCCGGGTCGAAGTCGACGTTGGTCAGGGTTGTGAATAGCGCGTCTGCGACGAAACGGCCGGCATCCGCAGTGTCAAGTCCGCGGCGTGCCGCATCAATCGCTACTGTCGCAAGGCCGCGGCACGCGTTGACAAGCAAATCTTGCAGCGCGGCTACGTCCTCCTTCTTGCCGCACGCACCAACAGTGGTGCATGCGATTCCCTTCGCGGTCTGCTCACACTGGTTACAAAACATGTTCAAGTCCCTTCGTCGCCAACGATACCGTCGCCCCTACCCGTGTATGAGAGCGGGGATACACCTCGTGCACACCCACGTGCTGTCGCCCCCGGTGCGAACCGGCAAGAGCGGGCGATCGTCCTCAGACACGCCGCACCTGAAGCAGTGCTGAGCAAGATAGTTCGCCTTCTTCTCGGCGATGATCGGTTCGGCCGCCGCGTGATCAAACGGCACGGTCTCACGCAACTCGAGTGTGAGAGCGCCCGTAGGACACACGCCGAGACAAAAGCCGGCGCCGTCACAGAGCTCCTCACGGATGACTGTTGCTTTGCCGTCGACGATCTCGATGGCGCCTTCGGCGCACGGCGAGACGCACAGGCCGCAGCCGTTGCAGAGTTCCTCATCGATGCGGACGATTTGGCGCGTAACGGTCGTAGTGCTCATGTGAGTTTCCTCTCAGTAGTGGCGCTAGATGTCAGAACGGTGTCGCGTCATGGGGTCAGAAAGGTGGTCCGGGCGGTGTCCCCCGGGAGTCGCGCGCAGCGCGCGCGTGGCGGCGGCCCTCGATGAAGTGTTTGACGGAATCGATCGCATGCCCGCGCAGCATCGAGCGAGGGCCTGCGTAGCGCATGACATCACGCATACGCTCGCGCATGTCAGCCCTGTAACAGTGCGTGTCGCAGTAGCTGCAAAACGGTTTGGGGTCCTTAGGGCAAAGCGCGCGCCGCTTCTCCGCGTACGCGAGAAGCTCGGCGCACTCATCACACACGAATGGAGGACGCGTACCGTATACGCCAAGGACGGCGCCGGGTGAGCTGAGCGGAGCGCGCGCGGCCTGGGGATGGTTCCCCTTGCAGTAGATGGCAGAGAAGTCGCCTAAAAGTCGCGTGTCCTTCGCGACATCGGTTCTTGCCATCTGCTGGGTGAAACGGTCGTTCACTGCGGTGTCCCTCGCTACTCTTGCGTTCGCCCTCACGCGCAGAATACGCAGGACGCATCACTGCTAACCTTGACGCGAGTCAATTACGCAGAGAATCTTGAGCGGGTATGTCAGACATGCCAGTGAACCCAATCGCCGAGGAGGCCGCGTTGAGCGCTCGTCCAGCCGAGATCCGTCCCGACCTGTGGAGCGCGCTGCGTGAGTGCCGCCTGTGGCGCGCCGCCTCAGACGACGCAGTCACCGCGCTCGCCCGCCGCGCAACTGTCCGCAACGAACCGCGAGGGTCACTCCTTGTGCAAGAGGGCGATGCGGCGACATCGTTTGGCGTGATGGTGGCCGGAAAGGCTCGCGTGTACCACCTGGGCGCCGATGGCAAGCAGTTCCTCTTTGAGACGATGGGCGCGGGAGATCCGGTGGAAGCGGTGGCCGCTCTGAGCGGCGGACGTTATCCGGCGAACGTGGAAACGGTGACTCCGGCGACGATCGCGTGGCTCCCCCGCGAGGCGCTCATGGACCTTATAGCTGAATCACCTGATGTCGCGCGAGGCGTGATAGCCGACCTCGCGAACCGGGTCGTCAACTTCACCGCCGTCGTGCAGTCGCTCTCGCTCGATGTCCCATCACGGCTTGCCCGCTACCTCTTCCAGCGCGCACTCGCCGCAGGCAAACCATCGCCTCGCGGCCTCGAACTCGACCTCGGCATGGCGAAAAGTGAGCTCGCCGCAGCCATCGGAACCGTGCCCGAGACGCTCTCACGTGCGTTCGCGCGACTGCGCGACGACGGCGTCGTCGAAGTGCGTGGCGGCACGGTCACCGTGCTTGACGTGCGAGCCCTCGCCGAGCTTGGGAGCGGCTACAGCGAATCGTAGCCGCCATCAATCGCCTCGCCGCACGCTACTCGGTTCCTGGTACCGGAGTTGTCTCGCGACCCGGTTCGGCATCTGGCTGGCCTCCGTCGGGCTCGCGTCCAGCTGCCTCGCGCAGACGCGCGTCAGCCTCAGTTGCCTTGGCCCGCGCGTCGAAGTAGTCCTCCGTGGCCTCAGCCGCGTGCCGCTCGTACGCGGCGGCAATAAGTTCGGCCGGCGACGCCGGTAGCGAAGCGGCCTTAACCGCGAGCGCCTTTTCGGCCGCGTTGTACTGTTCCGAAAGCGTGTTTGCCTCGGCGAGCCTGCCTGCAAGGTACGCCTGATCAGCTCGCTTGGAAATCTGAAGAGCGGCGTACTTTTCGTCGCAGTACTCTAAGTACGGGCCAAAATCGACTTCCGGAAAGCCTGTTGCGGCCTCGCTGAACAACTTCCTCGCATCGAGAATCTTCGCCTCGGCTTCACGAGTGAGAGTCGCCGAACGCGTCACTCCCTCGCGCGTGAGCTTGTTGTACTCCTGGACCGCCCTGACCGATATCTCTCCTGCTTCGACCGCGAGCGCCCACGCCGCAAGGGCGGGATCGAGCGCGGCTGCGGCCTTCACGTTGTACTCGAGGATGGTCTCGGCCGCGTCGAGCATGATGATTCGTGTGCGCGCCGACTCTTCAAGCGCGATCGCGTATTGCGCCTCGTTTTCTGGCAGGTCAACACGCGCTTGGCCGATGAGCCTGATCGCGGTGATGAGCTCTTCGCGAGCGCCCGGAACGCGCGGGATCAACTCTGCGGCACGCTCGCCCACTTCCCGATCGATCTCCGCCCGGACCACTTCATCGACCGCTAGCACGGTCGCGTCAGCGATCTCCACGTGCACTGTCGCTTCATCGAGGCGCGCAACGGCTTCGTTTCTTGCCTGAATCTCCTCGTAGTACAGCCATCCGGCCACGCCCGCCACGGTCAGGGCCGCCAGTACGACGACTCCGATGAAGACCTTACGGCCTGTCCCGGAAGTCCGGGGAGCGCTCGGAGCGGGGTCTGCGGGGTCGTGATTCTTCATGGCCTGCTCTCCCTTCACACTGTAAGCGCCAGCATACAGGGTCAGCTAACGCGTGTGCGTCATTTCGCTGTACGAACGAAAGCCGGGCATCCCAAAAGGAATGCCCGGCCGACGGGAACAGGAGTAGCGGCGACGCCTAGATGGCGCGCACCTGCGTAGCCTGCTTCTTGCCGTTCTGGCCCGTGGCCTCGGTGAACGAGACGGCCTGACCCTCATCGAGAGTCTTGAAGCCATCCGACTGGATCTCCGAGAAGTGGACGAACAGGTCGTCTCCGTCCTCGCGCTCGATGAAACCATAGCCCTTGTCAGCGTTGAACCACTTAACGGTACCTTCTGCCATGTAAAACCCATCCTCTCGCCCCAGCGGGGCAAAACAAAACGACCCGACACATCCGCCAGAATGCGGCGTGTCACGTCGCAATCCTATGGGCCCCATCGGCCCACCGTTTCGCAGTGTAACACATGTCGATTCACTGTGCTCATCAAGGTCGCCATCAAGGTCGCACCGGAGCGCCTGAACCGGAATGGGCCCGTCGCCTGGTACCTTGCACGCGAGCAATCGCCGAGTGCGCATCGATGCTAACGCCGGGTTGACCAACGAGAAGGTTGACGATCGCAGCCGCCTCGCAAAGAGCGGAAAGTGCGACGAGATCGTCGTCGTAGTCAAGCGTGACACGAAACACCCCGTGGCCGTCAGCGGAGAAGTCCCAGCGGGTTTCGCCTTCGATGCCGCGTGGTGAACCGGCAAGCACCATGAGTTCGAGAGCGACGTGTTCGAGCACGTGCGGAAGCTCGGTGTTCGCGAGTTCGGCGATGATGCCGTGTGGCGAACCGCACTCACACCGGTGACGGACAATCCCAGGAAACGCCGAGAGCACACGGTCCGCCAAGCCCGGAACCGTTGCGGTCCCAAAACGTGTGCCCGGAGCAAGCCGCACGGTGGCTTCCACGCGAGCGTCCCCAACACGGACTCGCACGATTGAAAGCCGCGCGCCTGTTGTCTCACTCGGACCCGTCGCCACACCAGCACTTCCGCGTGCCGAGGTAGTATGCGAGCGAAGCGAGAAGCGCCATGCCGATTATGCCCGCAGCGACGAGCTTGACCGGGTCCGCATGTGTCACCCTGCGGACTTCCGCCCTCGCGAGCGCCTGAACCTCCTCGGCCCGGTGTCTCACATCGTCAATAGTCAGTCTGTCCTCAGACATCCGTCCCCCCATCATCGCTGCATGTTCTTAACTTTTAACACCACAAACACGGCCGAGCCGAGCACCAGCACGGCACCGATGGCGAGCAACGCTCCCGGCCATGTGAGCCACTCCGCGAGAAGTAGCAGCAGGCCAACCGCGATGAAACATACCCCAAATACGAGCAGGGTCGCGGCGGCGGCGGCCGAGACGATCGTAAACCCGAGTTTCTGCAGCGGAAGCACGATCTTCTGACGGACTAGTGCCTCGGCCTCCTGGCGCAGCCAATCAACGACGGTCTGCAGCAAATCGGCTACCGCATCGATGACGGTACGCTGTTCAGGAACCTTGGCGGCCCCACCTTGCTCGGCCATCGAGACACCTCCGCGAGATACGTCAATTCCGGCGCCCATGCGCCACATATAAGGTACCCCAAAAACCAGCGCCGACCCGACTGGGCCGACGCTGGTGGAGCGTGTGTGGATACGTTTACCTGCCGAGAATTCGGTAGTTGACCGTAGCGACCCCGGTAAACCCAAGCGCTTTCGCGGTACCAGGACCCAGATCCCATACCCGGCCCGCGATGTGCGGTCCCCGGTCATTGACGACGGCCGTGACGACGCGGCCCCTGTACTCAAACTGCACCTGCGTGCCAAACGGCAGCGTCTTGTGGGCGACGTTCATCATGCCCTGTGTGAGCACGGCGCCGCTTGCGGTCCGCCTACCGTAGAAGCCGGGACCATACCACGATGCGCGCGCCGACAGCCACGCGCCGGAGTCCGCCGCCCGGCTCGGTGCCGCGGGAGTTGCCGCACGCGGCTTGGCGACGACCCTGGGCTTGGGGGCGGGCTTAGGCAGCGGCGCTTTCGCGCGCGCTGGCGGCGCCATTATGGCTGCCGGGATGGCAGTGCCATCGGCGACTGGCACTTTGTCATCCGCATCGATCACGGTGACGGCCGACGCCACTCTCTCGCCTACGCCGAGGAGTTGCTGAGGCGCCATCCGGGGCGCCGCATCAGCGTGTGCCGCGGGCAACACCCCAGCGGCGAACAACGCTGCCACCGCGAGCGCCGCGGTTGCGGCAAGCGCTGTTGCGGCGAATACGGGCATGACGATCGCTTTACTGGAACTCACATACACCTCCGAGTCCGGGGACAGAACTAGGCGGCGGACACGCGAGGCACGATAGGCACAGGGATATCCCTGAAAGAGGTGGTGCAAGAAGAGTGGGTGTAGCTGCCTCGCGCCGGCTTAGGGGGCCTGATGGCCGCCACCTGATGCCGATAGCACGGGTATGCTGTTGGCTTGGACCTCTTGTATGTTGAACTCGGTCGCCCGCGCGCCCCTAAGGCGCGGACCCGGCCGATCCGATCGGGTTTTGCGTCACACCCCGGGCGTCAGTCCGTACGGTCACCCCGATCGTCTCGTGACCGCGCCGCCCCGGCGGGCGCCTTTCACACTACACACGAGGACGGATACTACCACGAGATGGCCAATACGGCAAAACCGCTGACCTTTCCGCTGGTCTTTCCAGCCGGAGCTTCACCGTGCCGCGCTCGCGAGCCATTGGGGATACACGACGTTTGCACGTCGCTCGAACGGGTATCTGAAGACGTGGTGCGACACCAGGCCGAAAGGAGTACCTGATGACCGTCCCCGCCATCATGGTCGAGAACTTGAGCTTCTCATACGGCGACATAGAGGCGGTCAAGGACGTCAGCTTCGACGTCGCGCCCGGTGAGATCCTCGGATTCCTCGGCCCCAACGGCGCCGGCAAGTCCACAACGATCAAGATGCTGACCGGCCAGCTTCCCCCCAAGAGCGGACGCGCGGAGATCCTCGGGAGGGAGATAGGACGCGACGACCCGGTCTTACAGGCGCAAATCGGGGTCTGCTTCGAAGAGAAGAATCTCTACCTCAACATGTCGGCGCTTGAGAACCTTGACTTCTTCGCATCGCTGTACGGCATCAAGAACCCTGGCTCTCTCGAGGTGCTGCGCAGGGTGGGCCTGGGTGACCGCGCGAAAGATCGCCTCCACAGCTTCTCGAAGGGCATGCGCCAGCGCATGATGATCTCGCGAGCATTCATCAACAAGCCTAAGGTGCTCTTCCTGGACGAACCCACCGACGGGCTCGACCCGGTCACGTCGGCCCAGATCCGCATGACCATCAAGGAGGAGGCCGAGCGGGGCGCGGCGGTACTTCTCACGACGCACGAGATGTTTGAGGCCGATCAGCTCGCGGACCGTGTGGCGTTCATCAACGAAGGGAGAATCGTTGCGCTGGACTCCGCCGAGAACCTCAAGCTCAAGTACGGTACTCGCTCCGTACGCATCCGGTTGCGCGACGGCGACGGCGTTCACGAGGAGCACATCCCACTCGGTGACGCGGGTTCCTCGGCCCGGATCGCCGAACTTGCGGCCTCACCGGAGCTCATGACGATTCACACCGAAGAAGCGACGTTGGAGGCGGTATTCATCAAGCTCACGGGCAGGGGGCTGGAGTAGATGGAGCCCACCGCCACCCGGTTAGGGATTCTCCGTGCGCTCCTGAGAAAGGAGATGGTCGCGTACTCGCGTGACAAGCTCTACCTGTTCCTGACCCTGCTCACGCTCGTGTTCGCAATCTCCGCATTCTGGATCATCCCCGATTCGGTGGACGAGACGGTTACCCTCGCGGTAGCTCCCCCCGTCGAGACCCTCGTCTCGCGAGGCGTCGACTCGCTCATTGAGATGGGGACTTCCCCGGAGCAACTCGCCGCGCTGACCTCAGCTGATCTCGCCGAGGAACAACCGGGTCTGCGTCTCCTTGAGTTCGAAAGCAAGGCCGATCTTGCCGCCGTAATCGAAGGTTCCGCCGAGGCGTGGCGGACGGAAGATGGCGAGATAGTGGTGCGCGACGCTCGTGCGGGCGATCTGGACCAGGAGGGCGCTGAGCGCGTAAGCGTCGGGATCGGCGTCGCGTTTCCTGAAACGTTCATCGCCGATGTCGCTCGCGGCGCCGGCGATGTGACCGTCACCGTGTACTCTGACGCCGCGGTGCCGGAGGAGATCGAAAGCGCGGTGAAGGGCTTTGTGCGCGAGGCGGCTTTCCAGCTCGCCGGAGAACAGCTACCCGTCGAGATGCCGTCTGCGGGTGTCATCGTGCTCGGAAAAGACCGCATGGGCGACCAGGTCTCCATGCGCGACAAGCTCATCCCGATGCTCGCCTTCATGATCCTCCTCATGGAGACGTTCTCGATGGCTTCCCTCATCAGCGTAGAGGTCTTGAGGCGCACCGTGACCGCGGTGCTCGTCACACCCGCACGCATAGCCGACTTTCTTGCCGCGAAGTCAATATTCGGGACGGGCATGGCGCTCGTCCAAGGCGTCATCGTACTCGCCCTTCTGGGAGCGTTCACCGCACAAAACTGGTGGCTGCTGGTTCTGACCGTTCTTCTCGGCTCAATGATGTTTACCGGCGTCGCGATGATTGTCGGTGCCGCCGGCAAGGACTTCCTCGGCCAGCTGTTCTACGCAATGGTGTTCACCGTCCCGCTCATCATCCCGGCGGCCTCGGTACTCTTTCCCGGCACGGCCGCAACATGGGTGCAGGCAATCCCGACCTACCCCGTACTCGCCGCCCTTGTCGACATCACGATATATGACGCTCGATGGGCCGGCGTTTGGCACTACTTCGCGTTCGCACTGGCGTGGGTTGCCGTGCTCTTTGGCGCTGGCCTGCTCACGCTGAAGCGGAAGGTGGAGTCGCTATGAGCCTCTCTCGCATCTGGGCCGTGTTGCGTAAAGACCTCGCGCTTGGCCCTCGCTCTCCGTTCTTCCTCTACACGCTCGTACTGCCGATCGTGCTCACCGTGCTCTTCCAGTTCGCATTCGGCTCACTGTTCGAACCGCGCCCGCGCCTGGGCATCGTGGACTCGGACGGCTCGGCGATTGTGACCATGCTTCGCCAGGCCGAGGGTATCGAGCTCACGCTCATAGCTGATGCGGTTGAGCTCAAGGAGCAAGTGGAGGCAAACGACCTCGACGCGGGGCTCGTGCTGCCCGCCGGCTTCGACGAAGCCGTTAGAGGCGGTGAGCGTCCGGTGCTCGAGTTCTACATCGGTGGCGAGAGCTACGCTTCGAACCGCGCGATCCTCACCGTGACGGCGCTCGACGCGATCCGAGCGCTTGAGGGTGATGCCGCTCCCGTCACCGTCGAGCTGGTGAGCTTGGGTGAAGAGGGGTTGCCCATCACGCTCAGGCTCGTACCCATCATCATCTTCTATGCGCTCGTCCTTTCCGGTGTCTTTGTCCCGGGATCGAGCCTCGTCGAGGAGAAGGAGCGCGGAACGCTCTCGGCGCTCCTCGTGAGCCCCGTGAAAGTGAGCGAGATCCTCGTCGCCAAGTGGAGCCTCGGCGTGCTCCTCACCTTCACGATGGCAATGCTCACGCTCGTGCTCAACAGCGCAATCGGCGGCAATCCGTTCGACGTGGTGATAGTCATCCTTGTCGCCGCAATACTCACCTCAATGCTCGGCCTGCTCGTTGGCGTCGTTTCGAAGGACTCGACGATGATGTTTGGTCTCATCAAGGGAGTGGGCGTGTTCCTGTTCGCTCCCGTGCTCTGGTACCTCTTCCCCGATTGGCCGCAGTGGATCGCCAAGCTCTTCCCGCTCTACTGGATCATCGAACCGATCTGGCAGGTCTCGATCCTGGGCGGCTCGATCGTGGACGTGGCTGCAGAGCTCGCGATCGCGCTCGGCATGGCGATGGCCCTGCTCCCGCTCATCATCATGCTCGCCCGCCGCATGCAGGCGCAGATGGCCGCACGGTAGCGCCCGATCCCTCCTCGCTCTGTCGAGTCACGGTACAATGTGCGCGACCGTGACACGTCAGGGGGACCGTGGAACAGCAGCTCATCTGCGAGAGGTACCGGCCGCTCGCCGAGCTCGGCGAAGGTGGTTACGGCAGCGTCGTGCTGGCCTACGACACCCGCATTCAGCGACGTGTCGCGATCAAGCGCCTGCCGTTCGCCCGTATTCGCGGTAGCTCGGGCGAGCCCGTCGGTCTGGCTGAGGCTCGTACCGCCGCCCTGCTCAACCACCCCGCAATCGTCACAGTCCACGAGTGGGACACCGACGCTGACGAGGCATTCATCATCATGGAGCACGTCGACGGCGCGACCGTCGCCGATCTGCTCGAACTCTCCGGCGGCACGCTCTCGTTCGACGAAGCTGCCGCGATCCTCGAAGCCGTGGCTGACGCGGTCGCGTTCGCGCACGAAAACGGCGTCCTCCACCTCGATCTAAAGCCAGAAAACGTGCTCGTCACCACAGAAGGACGGGTCAAAGTGACCGACTTCGGTGTCGCCGCGCTTTCCTCGGCGGCCGGCTACGGTCACGGCGCGGGAGGGACGCTCGGCAATATGCCGATCGAACAACTCCGCGGCGAGCCGGTTGATGAGCGCACCGACACCTGGGCATTCGCGGTCCTCGCCTTCGAGTTGCTCACAGACGTAAACCCCTTTAGTGCCGACACATTCGAAGGCGCGATCTTTAACGCGGAGATCATCGAGCCGCCCGCGCCGAGTGAGTTCGCGCCGGAACTGCCGCGTGCGCTCGACGACATCATCCTCGCCGCCCTGGCAACCGATCCGCGCGATCGCTACCAGGACGTTCGTACGCTCGCTGGGCACTTGTTGCGACACCTCGGCGACCCGGTCACGGGTCGCCGGTCGCTCGCCGATCTCGTCGCGGCCGCGCTTGGCGACGAAGCGGCGGCGAGCGGCGAGCGCATGCCTGGCGTCTGGGACCGCCTCATGCCGAGCCTCCCGTTGCTCTCCGGCGGCACCGCGGCGGTGGTAGCCGCGTGGCTCGCGTGGACGGGTCTGGCGCCTTTCGAACTCCCTATCGCCCCCGTGCTCGCCGCGGTCGCGCTCGCCGCCCTCGCCGCGGCGGTCGTGCCCGGTGCAGGTCTCGGTGTCGCCATCGCACTCCTCGCCGCCGGGCTCGTGCGAGCCGGGCTCGTGCTTCCCGGAGCTGGTGTCTTTATCGCGGGGATGGTGGCGTGGTGGACCCTAGGACGCCGCGGCGCCGGTCTTCTGCCGATGTTCGCGGGGCCACCGCTTGCGGCGGTGTGGCTGGGACCGAGTGCGCCGCTCATTACGGGATTCACGACGCGACCGGTGCGGGCTGCGATACTGGGTTCGCTCACGGCGGCGCTAACCCTCGTCGCATCAACCCTGTCGGGCGCCGACGTTCCGTACGCTGACGTACGGTGGCACTTCTTCGTCGATCCGTGGGGCGCTTTTGCGCACCCAGACACGGGCGCGAGGCTGGCCGAGCTCATCTCGACTCCAGCGCCCCTCGCCGTCATCGCCGCATGGGGGCTCGCGGCCGCGATCATGTCGCTCGGATGCGCCCGGGCAAGCCGGAGCGGAGCCGTTCTTGGCGGGACGCTCGGCGTGGCAACACTGGCAGCGGGTCACTCGGCGGCTCAACTCATCACGACCGTCGTCAACGGCTCCGTTACATGGTCAGATGAGCTCTTGCCTGTGCGGCTGGCGGCCTCTTCTATACTGATGATGCTTCTCATCGCGGCGGGACCCCCCGTGCGCGGCGAGGAACAAGCGCCGTAGCGACGAGGGATACGAACCACATGAGCCTCCTGTCAGATCTCGAGGACCGCATCGCCGCAGCTGTCGAAGGCGTGTTCGCAGGCGCGTTCCGCTCGCCTATCCAGCCCGCCGAGATCGCTAAAGCGCTCGCCCGTGCGATGGACGACCGCACGGCTGTCGGCGTGGGCAAAGTCTACGCTCCCCACGTCTTCACCGTCGCGCTCTCCGAGGAAGATGACGACGCGATCGGCCCGTTCCGGCCGACACTCGCAGGCGAGCTGGCAACCTTTCTCACCGGTCACGCCGCCGAGCGTGGCTACCATCTTGCGGCGCGTCCGCGGATCACATTTGCCGTTCACGACGACCTTAAGATCGGGCGCATCCGGGCGGCCGCTGAATCGGCGCCCGGCACCGAGCCCGAGCCCGACGCCGATGCCGATGCGTCCCCCGAGCCCGAGCCACTCGAATCACGATCGCCCGCAGCGCCGCCGCCGCTCATCCCGTCGCCGCACACGATGGCGACGGTCACGGTGAGCGGCATCGAGCACGACGTCGTGCTGACCGGTGACCGGGTAACGGTGGGACGGCTTGCTTCGTGTGACATCACGCTCATCGATGCAAACGTATCGCGAGAGCACGCCGCGTTCGTGCGCGAGGGTACCGGTTGGGCTATCGAGGACCTAGGCTCCACCAACGGGACGATGCTCGAAGGTGAGCCTGTGACGTGGTCACGCCTGCGAGACGGTGACCGCGTAACACTCGGAACGAGCGAGCTTACCTACCACGAGCCGAGGAGATAGACCTGTGGTCGACATCGTCTTACTCGTTGGCAAGCTCGTTCTTCTCGCTCTCCTCTACCTGTTCCTTTTCGCGGCGGTGCGTGCGGGACTTGGATACGTCCGCGCCGCCGGACCCGCCGCCCCGGGCGCGCGGCTTGCCCTTGCGGTGGTCGAGGGTCCGCGGGCGCTCATGGGCACTCGCATCCCGATCGCGGGGCCGGTCGTCATCGGGCGTTCACCCGGCGCTGACATAGTGATCGCGGATGACTTCGTCTCTTCGACGCACGCGCGTGTGACCCCGGACACTGAGGGCGGAGCCGTCATCGAGGACCTCGGCTCGACAAACGGGACCGTCGTGAACGGTGTCCAGGTGGTGTCGGCCGTCACACTTTCAGCTGGTGACGTGATCGATCTTGGCACCGTCCGGCTCAAGGCGGTGAAAGAGTGAGCGCGGTATCTCGCAAGCGATGGTACGCCGGCCTGACCGACGTAGGCCGCGTCCGTACCCACAACGAAGACGCTGTCTTGCTCGAGCCGCCGCTTTTCGCTGTCGCTGACGGCTTGGGCGGACACGAAGCCGGCGAGGTCGCGAGCAGTGTGGCGCTCGGCGCGCTCGTCGAAGCCGCGCCCCGCAGGCCCGACGCCAAAGCTCTCGGCCGAGCGGTGCGAGCCGCAAACCGGGCGGTTATCTCGGCGGCGCGCGAGGGACTCGGACGCAATGGGATGGGCACGACCGTAACGGCTGCGCTCGTCGAGGGCACGCGCATCGCGATCGCCCACGTCGGCGACAGCCGGGCGTACCTTCTGCACGGTGACGGGTTGGAGCGCCTGACTGAAGACCACTCGCTCGTCGCGGACATGATCCGCTCGGGCACCATCACTGAAGAACAGTCGCGGACACACCCAAACCGAAGCGTCATCACCCGCGCGCTCGGCACCGACCCCAACATGTACCCTGACACCTTCGAGGTCGAAGCCGGAATCGGCGACCGTCTCCTGCTGTGCTCCGATGGACTCACGGGCATGCTTCCCGACGCCCGCATCGAAGAGATCCTCGACTCATACCGCGACCCCGAGATGGCTGTGCGCATGCTCGTCGACGCCGCCAACGAGGCGGGTGGGCACGACAATATCTCGGTAGCCGTGGTCGACATCGTCACCGGCCAGCATCGCTCGCCCGCAACTGAGCGACCCGGGCGCGGTTGGCTCTCCGCGCTCGTGTGGGTGTTCGCGGTTGTCGCCGTGCTCGGAATCGCGGTGTGGGGCACGTACCGCTACGCATACGACCGCGCGTACCTGGTGACTGAAGACCAGTACGTCGTGATCTACCGCGGCATACCCGGCGATTTCGCCGGCTTGCGTCTACGATGGCTCGAAGCCGAGACGACCGTCACCGCGAGCGCGCTCGATCCGGTAACCGCGCAACGCCTCGCGACAGGCGTGCCCGTGGAGAGCGTCGACGCCGCCTTCGAACTCATCGAGCTGTACCGGGCGCACCTCGAAACCCAAGGTGTCGACCCGAACGCCGGGCCTCCCCCCGCGGAGACCGGGACACCGTAGCGGTGAGAACCCGCCGCCACACTGAGCTGCTCTTGCTCCTCGCGGCAGCGCCGGTGGTCCTACTCGTGTTCGGGCTTGTCAACGCGCGAGCGGCGGCCACGATCGGCTTTGCGGATCTTGCTGTGCCCGCGGGGCTTGTCGCCGCGTTCCTCGGCGCTCACCTCGCGGTCCGCCTCCTTGCGCCAGCCGCCGATCCGGTGTTGCTACCGCTCGCCGCGCTGCTCTCCGGCATCGGACTCGCATTCGTTACGCGCCTCGATCCTGAACTCGGCTCCCGGCAGCTCGTGTGGCTCCTCGTAAGTATCGGAGCGATGGTAGCAACCTTAGCCGCGGTGCGGTCGCTAGAGCGCGCCTCCCGGTTCAAGTACACGATCATGCTCGTCGCACTCGCCTTGCTTGTGCTGCCCACCCTCATCGGTGTCGAGGTCAACGGTGCCCGACTCTGGCTCAGGTTCGCCGGCTTGTCGTTCCAGCCCGGCGAAGTCGCCAAAGTGCTCATCGTCGTCTTTCTCGCCGCGTACTTGGCCGAGAAACGCGAGGTACTCTCGATATCGACCCGCCGAGTGCTCGGCGCGGGCGTGCCAGCGCTGCGCCACCTCGGGCCCCTCGTGTTCATGTGGGCGATATCGTTATTCGTGCTCGTCACGCAGAAGGATCTCGGCTCGAGCTTGCTGTTCTTTGGACTGTTTCTCGTGATGATCTTCGTCGCCACAGGACGGCTCGCCTACGTCATGGTTGGACTCGGACTGTTTGCCGCAGGCGCGGCCGTGGCCTACCAACTCTTCGGCCACGTGCAGTCCAGGGTCGCCATCTGGATCGACCCGTTCGCCGATCCGACCGGTCGCGGCTACCAGCTCGTCCAGTCGCTCTTCGCGCTCGCGGCCGGTCAGATGACGGGCGTAGGCGTCGGGCGCGGACTCCCTGAACGCATCCCGTTTGTGGAGACCGACTTCATCTTCACCTCGATCGCAGAAGAACTCGGTCTGCTCGGCGGCGCGGCTCTCATCATTGCTTACCTGCTCTTCTGCATGCGTGGCCTGGCGACGGCTGCGCGAGCGCGCTCCGACATGGCGGCATTCACCGCAGCGGGACTTGTCGCTGCGTTTGGACTTCAGACCTTCGTCATCATCGGCGGAGTCACGCGCCTCATTCCCCTCACCGGCATCACGCTCCCGTTTGTGAGCTACGGCGGGTCATCGATGCTCGCCAACTTCATGCTACTCGGACTGTTGCTGCGCGCTGGCGACGCCGGGACGGGCCGAGCCGCCGAGATAATCACCCTCGCCAGCGACGGCGGAGCGCTCGGCAGGGTCGCACTCGCGCGGCGGCTTGCGGGCGTGGCCACGCTGATTGGCGTACTGCTTGCGGCACTTGTCGTCAACCTCACCTACCTGCAGGTCGTGGTCGCTCGCGACCTCGACAGCCACCCCGCCAACACGCGCGGTCTCGCCTCCGAGATCCGGTCGCCGAGAGGCTCGATCGTAACCGCGGACGCCGTTGTTCTCGCGGATTCCGTAGCAAACGGCGAGCTGTACGCACGCCGCTATCCGCAGGGCTCGCTCGCGGCTCACGTCGTCGGATATCACACCCTCACGTACGGACGGGCTGGCATCGAGTCCTCCATGAACGGCGCGCTCACCGGGCAGCGGGTCTTTCGCACCTTCCGCGATGCGGTGGATGCCGCAGCCGGGTTGCCAGTGGCCGGCAACGACATCTGGCTCACCATCGACTCCCGGGTACAACAGGCCGCCGAGCAAGCGCTCGCGGGACGTCGCGGGTCGGTGGTCGCGCTCGATCCGCGAACGGGCGCGGTGCTCGCGATGGCCTCGGTGCCCGCGTACGACCCGAACACAATCGATGCCGAGTGGGACGCGCTTTCCTCGGCAGAGGGATCCCCGCTGTTCGATCGAAGCATCCAGGGCCTCTACCCGCCTGGCTCCACGTACAAGATCGTGACGCTTACCGGAGCACTTGCGGCGAACACCGTCTCCGCCCAGACCACGTACACAGCCCCTGGGCGCCTTGAGATCGGAGGCGCTCCGGTCACCAACTACGAGGGCGGCGAGTACGGTGTCACCGACGTGCGCACCGCGACGATGCGTTCGATCAACACCGTCTTCGCGCAGATCGCCGTAGACATGGGCGCCCGGGAGCTCGTCTCGGCGAGTGAGAGGTTTGGGGTGGGCAAGACCCCGCCGCTGGAGATCGAGGCGCGTGCGTCGCTCATGCCTGTCCCCGGCGAGATGACGACGTGGGAAACCGCGTGGGCGGGCGTGGGCCAGCCGGTGGGAGAGCACGAAAGCCCGCCTGGGCCGCAGACCACGCCGCTTCAGATGGCGCTGGTGGCGGCGGGGATAGCCAACGACGGCAACGTGATGCGGCCTCATCTCGTGCAGCGTGTCACCGACTGGGCCGGACGCGTGATCACGACGACCGAACCGCGTCGCTGGACTACCGCGGCGGACCCGGCGGTCGCGGCGACCGTGCGCGACATCATGGTCGCGTCGGTAGAGTCCGGCACGGGTACCCGCGCGCGTATCCCCGGCGTCGCGGTGGCGGGCAAGACGGGGACCGCGCAGGCGGGGCGCACCGTCGAATCGCACGCGTGGTTCATCGGGTTCGCCCCCGCGAACGATCCGCAGGTCGCGGTGGCCGTCATCGTGGAGAAAGCAGGGCCTGGCGGGCGGATCGCGGCACCGGTCGCCCGCTCAGTGATCGAAGCGGCGCTCGCGCGGTGAGACGCGCGGTGAGGCGTGATAAGAGAGTGCGTCGATGCGATAGAATAGCTGGGATGAGACGCCGCTGTCACTCGGCGGCCGACAGCTTGGAGCACGCACGTGGATGACATGGTATTCGGACGTAGATACCGGGTGACCGAGAAGATCGGTTCGGGGGGCATGGCGGATGTCTTCAAGGCCGTCGACGAGGTGCTCGGCCGTACCGTCGCTGTCAAAGTCCTCCACGCTCGCTACGCTGCCGACCCCGGGTTTGTGGCCCGCTTCCGCCAGGAGGCGCAGTCCGCGGCGAACCTGTCCCACCCCGGCATCGTCAACATGTACGACTGGGGCCGTGACGGCGAGACGTACTACATCGTCATGGAGTACGTGCGCGGCACCGACCTCAAGCACCTCATCGAGGAGCGCGGCCCGATCGACCCGATGAACGCCGCCGAATACGCCTCGCAAGTGTGCGCGGCGCTCGCCGTCGCTCACGGATACGACATCATCCACCGGGACATCAAGCCGCACAACATCGTGCTCACGCCTGACGGCGCGGTCAAAGTCATGGACTTTGGCATCGCGCGAGCGGGCAACACGACCATGACGCAGACCGGCTCAGTGCTCGGAACGGCGCACTACGTGAGCCCCGAGCAGGCACAAGGCCGCGCGCTCGGCCCCGCGAGCGATCTGTACTCGCTCGGCATCGTGCTCTACGAGCTCACTACCGGGCGGCTCCCGTTCGATGCGGACACACCGGTCGCCGTCGCGCTCAAGCAGGTAAACGAGCAGCCGGTTTCGCCGCGCCAGCTCAACCCGCAGATCCCCGCGTCACTCGAAGCGGTCATCATGCGAGCGCTCCAGAAGGATCCGGCGGCCCGCTACGCGTCCGCCGAGGAGATGCGCGCGGACCTGAAGCGAGTTCTTAGCGGGGGCGTCGTCGAGGCGGTCGCCGCGGTGGCCGCAACCGGTGCGCCGACGGGCGAGATGTCGTCACACACATCTGTCATGCCCGCGGTCGGCTCTGGCGGAAGAGGCGCATCCGCCCCTTCTACGCCGGGCTCAGGGCCTCCGCGCATAAGGCCGGTGCCACAGCGCCGCAACCCATGGCCGTGGATCGCGGCAATCGCACTCGTGCTCATCGCAGGACTCAGTGCCGCGTGGGCGATGGGCGCATTCGATATCACGCCAAAGGTTCCCGCGCCAGACCTTACCGGAAAGACCGTCGATCAGGCGCGTGAAGCACTCGAAGAGGTGGGCCTCACCCTCGGCACGATCGAGGAATCGCACAGCGATGAGTACGAGCCCGGTCTGGTAATCGACCAGTCGCCCGAACCCGGCATATCGATCCAGGAGGGTTCAGAGGTTGCCGTAACCGTTAGTCTCGGCGCAAACGTGTCCGAGGTACCCAACGTTGTCGATCTTCCTGAGAGCGAGGCCATCCGGATGTTGCGAGACGCCGGATTCGACTTCGATCCCCGCCGCGAATACAACGTGGACGTCGCGGCCGATACCGTCTTCAAGCAGGAGCCTGCTGCGGGGGCAATGGCCGCTCCCGGCGCAATCGTGACGATTTTCGTAAGCCGCGGCTCGGAACTGCGCCGGGTACCCGATGTCGTCGAGCGGACGGCTGAGCAGGCGACAGCGGACCTCGAGGCGGCTGGATTCAAGGTCGCGGTAGCCGAGGAGTTCAGCGACACGGTGCGCGAGGGCCGTGTGGTCAGCCAAAGCCCAGACGGCGGCGTATCGATCGACGTCGGATCGACGGTGACGATCCGCATATCGCAAGGACCAAACACCGTGACTGTTCCGGATGTCATCGGCAAGACGGAAGCCGAGGCGCGAAGCGCCCTTGCCGCTGTCAACCTGCGAACAGAGGTCACCTACCAAGAAGACCCGCGCGACGGTGTCGTGCTCACCCAAAGCCCAATACCGGGCGCCACCGCGCGCCCCAATGATCAGGTGCGCATCACTGTTGGCAAAGCCCCCGCGGTCGATGGCGGCGGCGAGTAGGCGGCTCGCGGCGGCATTGTGCTCACAGATTATTCCGCGCCCTGGAGCGAGCCGGGCTTCTCGGCTACCATGTACGAGCGCGTCATGGGCCCCCGTAGCTCAGGGGATAGAGCACAGGTTTCCTAAACCTGGTGTCGCACGTTCGAATCGTGCCGGGGGCACCACAGAAATTGCAGGCGGGAGAGGACAAGCCCCTCTCCCGCTTCCTGTTTCCCAAACCTCGTACCGGCCCAACACGCAGGCTGAACGTTCGGCCTTGTTGCCGCCGGGATGGGCGATCACCGTCAACGACGTGGACAGACGGTTACGCGATGCCCGTCTGGCGCCAGACCCCCGCAGCCAGCGAAAAAGACGGCAGGTACCACGTGAACGCCCCGGCGAAGTGTCCCACCATGTCCCGCCGCATGAACGTTCCCAGGGTGTCGCCCGAGTCGAGTGTCATGACCACAACCCACCCCACGATCACCATGACGGTTGCCAGCACCGCCAGATGCACTAACCCCCTCGCGCTGAATCCTTGCCGGATCGTGCTGATGAACGAGAACGCCATCGGTGCCGCAAGGATGATGACCGTGATCGCCGAGAGAACCGTCATGACCGCGAAGTTCTCAGGGACGAGAAAGACGCTCAGTGGGATCACGATCAACATCATCGCCAAGAACAGCAAGGTGACGCCGGTCAACGCGACGAGCGGAGCAAGCACCGCGCTGCGGATAGCGAGTGTGCGCGCGTCGTCTCTGGAATCGGTGGCAAAAACGACCGCGGGTCCAAGAACAAATGGGCCGACGATGAGCGCAAGGTAGGCTGGGGTGAACACATCTATCGAAAGAGTGTCGATCAGGAACAGCGCCGGGGCGAGAAGAAGAGCGGTACACGCGTAGACGAGCCCGTAGGTGCCAAGCACACGCGGTGCGAAACCTTGTGGCGGAAAGTCCACTCTGTCTCCTCTCGAAGGCGCTGAAGCCCTACTGAAGCTACCATCGCATCCGAGCTGAAGACATGACCTACGTCAAACCGTACTCCTCAAGCGTGTCGAGCACCTCATCGTCACTTGTCTGGCCGAACTCGCGATAAAACTGCCCGACCGCGTAAAAGATCTTGGGCCTCTCCACCGCGACGACCTCATCGGCAAAAAGCGACACCTCTTTGACCGCCCCGGCGGCAATCACCGGCGCTGCGAGGATTACGCGCGCGGCACCGTGCGAACGTACGTAGCGCAAAGCCGCCAGCGCGGTAAGTCCGGTGGCGATCCCGTCATCGACCACGATTGCGGTCATACCAGCGAGCTCGGGCTGAATTCGACCGCCGCGATACAGGTCTACCCGAGCAGAGACACGTTCCCGGGCGCCGCGGGCGAGGCGCTCGAGCTCGGAGATCTCGTAGCCGGCCGCAGGATTGGGCGTCACCCGTCCGTCGGCGTCCACGGCGCCTACCGCATACTCGGGGTTGCCCGGAGCGCCGATCTTACTCGCGACCACCACGTCAAGCGGTAGGTCGAGCAAGCGGGCAATCTCCCCGCCCACGACAACGCCGCCACGCGGAATACCGAGCAAGATGACATCGTCGCGCCTCGCATGCCCGCCGAGAAGCTCCGCCAAGCGCCGACCAGCGTCGTGCCGATCCCGGAACATGAATCACCCCGCTTCAACAGGGGAACTCTTCTACGAGGTTATGCCCTTTTCGCGACGCGTGGAGCGCGAGTTATCCGGCCGAGACCGAGCGGCGCAGATGAATCTCGTCTCTCGAGGGGATGCCGGAAAATCCAGCGACAGACGCGCCGGCGCGATCGGCAAGCAGGCCCACGGCTACTTCAGCTATGACGAAACCGTGACGCTGATAGAAGTAGAGTAGAGGGATGTCGTCGTTTGAGACCGCGACGCGAATCGATGGCAGCGCACGCTCGCTCGCGAACCCGACCGCCGCCCTCAGCAACGCGGCACCGACACCCTGGCCTTGATACTCGGGATAGACAGAGAGCAGCACGATCACCGCATCGCCGCGATCTACGGCCACTGAGAGCAGACCCGCCAGCTTCCCCTCAGCGTCTGCGATGAGGTTCTCGCCCGTGAGCACGTCGAATGTGCGATCGAACACGTCGACCTCGGTCTCCCCGAGGGCGCGATCGCAGATCTCTTCGATATCGCGGCGATCGGCCGGGGTTGCCTGCCGGACCTCAAACGTCACCGTGTCGGGAGTCTGGTGCTCGGCGCACGTGACCGTCATCCTCGCCTCGTTGAGCGGCAGATCGTTGCTGCACGTTGGACAGCGATATTGCGGATAAGGCAGATCGAAATCGTGAAGCATGATCCACGGCTCCAGAGTATTCGTCGGGACGTTACCGTTATACCGTTTCTTAGCGCCGGACGCACGCGCGCTTGTCCTGATATCCTGCTGCACAAGCACGGCCGCGTGCCGCCGCGACTCGTTCGCAAGCCCAAAGGAGCCCCGTGTCGAGCTCGCCCGCAGACAAGCACGCGTGCCGCGCCCTCGGCCAAGCCGCGCGCCGCCGCGTGCCTGATGGCGACCGGGCGCACCTCGCCGCCACCGCCGCGACACGGCTTCTCGCGTTACCGGAGATCGCTGGCGCACGCACCGTTCTGGCATACGCGGCGTGCGCTGAGGAGATCGACCCGGCGTCCGCCATCACCGCGTTGCGCGAGAGAGGAACCGCCATCGCGTACCCGCGGCTCGCCGGGCCAGGACGCCTCACCCTCCACCTCGTCATCGACGACACCACTCTTGTGACCGGTGCCTTCGAGATACGCGAACCGCCACCCGGCGCCCCAGAAATCAGCCCGACAGAGATTGACGCGGTGATCGTGCCCGGCGTGGCGTTCGACACGGCATGCGAACGCGTCGGCCACGGCGCCGGCTATTACGATCGGCTACTGCCCACGCTCGACCGCGCGTTCACGGTGGGGTACGCGTTCGACGAGCAGGTTCTTGACGCGATTCCTGCCGAGGACCACGACTTCCGTCTCGACGCCCTTGTGACCCCCACGAAAACGCTAAGACGCACGATCGCCTGACACGCGGCCTACCGCACCAGCTCATCTATCGTGAGAAAGACGTATCCGCGCGCCTTGAGCTCAACGATGAGGCGCGGCAGCAGCTCGACGGTCTGAGCCCGGTCGCCTCCTCCGTCGTGCAGCAATACGACCGACCCCGGCGCTATTGCCCTCAGTAGCTCGCCGAGCATGGGATCAACGCCGGGCTTGCGCCAATCCTGGGGGTCGACATCCCACATGACCAATCGCATGCCGAGACGCTCGGCCTCCCGCATGACCTCCGCGTCAATCGCTCCTCCCGGTGGCCGGAACCACGTGGGGGCGATTCCCGTCACGTTCTTGAGCGCTCGATTGCCCTCTGTTATCTCACGAGAGACTTCCTGGGGGGACAGCCGCGTGAGCCTTGCGTGAGAGTAGGTGTGGTTGGCGACAGTGTGCCCATCGTTCACGACGCGTCGCGTCAGCGTCGGGTATCGCTCGGCGAGATAGCCGACCATGAAAAACGTCGCCCGCACCTCGTGTGCACGGAGGATGTCGAGAATCGCTTCCGTGTGTCCCGGCCACGGTCCGTCGTCGAACGTGAGGGCGACCACCTTTGATCCGGGCGCTGGCACGTAGCGCCGGATGAGCATCGGCTCCATGGGCACGGATATCCGATCGGAGACGTGCTTGCCCGACAGCACTCCCACCACCGTCTCGCGCACGCCTACGACCCCAGGCGCCTCAAGGGAGACAAGCGGTCCCTTGCCGATCCGCTCGACGGCAACCGGTATGGGTGTCTCGACGACCTCGGTCGCTTCTGTGACGTCACTTCCGCGTCTGACAGAGACCGTGTCCCCGTCTCTGAGCCGAGCCGCACTCCAAGCCAGACGTCCATTGTGAAAGACGACGGGCGGGTTGCCGCCGCCGCTTTCGATCACTTCGCCCTCGACATCTCGCAGGTCCCCGGGAACAGGCGTGATGAGGCCATCGGAGACAAGATCGCCAAAGGCCGTTCCCATCGGCACTCGAAGCTCCGCGCCTGAGGCGTACACCGTGACAGAGAACGCCGGCGCCGCCACCGCGAGTATCGCGGCCCCCACAACGAGAGCGAATGCCACGTGAAGAAACGACGGTGGCGGATGATGGCGTGAGCGCGTCACCGTGCACAGACCCGTCGATCGTGACGTCATCGCGATATCCGCGCCACCCGGGCGCCAGTCATCTCGAGCAGGTGCGCAAGTCGCATCCGCACCATGGAAGACGGGGTGCCCGCGGCCGGATAGACGATCTCAAATCGTGCAAGTGATTCGTCAGCGAGCACGATGAGATCATCGGGCAGCGCAAATGGCGACACGCCTCCGATCGCATAGCCGGTCTTCTCTCTCACCGTTTCCGCATCGGCGAAGCGCGCCTCCTCCCCGCCGAGCAACTCTCCAATCGCCTCACCGTCACCACGCCTGTCACCTGCGACGAGCGCGACTAGCGGCGTTCCGCCCACAACAAACACGAGCGACTTCACGATCTGCCCAAGCTCGCAGCCCATCGCGTCCGCGGCCATCTGGGCGGTCTTGGTGGAGTGCTCGAACTCGACGATCTCCTCGGCGAGTCCGTGTGATTCTAGAAACGCGCGAACGCGGGCGGCCGAGCCTTTCTTGCGCGTCGGCCCTTCGTGCGCGTGGCAGTCATGAACGGTCACGTAACGGACTTCCTCTCTCGATTGGACGAATGATGTGCCCTTAGCGCCGACCACGCAATGGCGTGCGCACGGTCGCGCTCGATCACTACTCTACCGTTGGAGACGGCATGCGGCGAAGCAACGGGGCGCGCAGCGACTCAAGCACGGCTTCGAGGTTCTCGGTGATCACCGCGAGCGATCGCAGATCAAGACGCATCAGCGGGTACGCCGGATGCGGACGCTCAACCGTAAACCCGTTCCGCAGGAGGAAATCCATCCCCACCATCGGCGAGACCCGCACATCCGCCGGATTCGCGAGCGCATACGCCCAGACACGCCGCTCGCCGCGCCCATGCATGTCGCGCAACGCCGCATGCAGCAGCAATCTGCCGAGTCCGTGTCGACGCGCGTTATCGCGGATGTGAAGACACGCTATGAGCGGCGCGTCCGGATCCGGCGGCCGCACCGGCAGGTGCGCGGTCTGGGGGAAGTACTCGACCGGAGCGTACTTGATGAAGCCGAATACCTCGCCGTTTGCTGTAGCCGCCCGGCCACACTCTCCCCACTCCTCGTGCACGCGCCGGAACCACTCCCGTTGCGCTTCTTCGTCGCAGGTAGAGCCACACACGAACTCCTGGACCGCTACCGACTCCCAGTACATGCACCCAGCGCACACGTCATCGACCTGCGCGATGTCCGCCACACCGAGCGGCGCGAGGCGCCTGCCGCTCACTTCCGCGCCTCCCCGTCCCGCATACCTTCCTTAATGCCTTCCGCAAAACCCTTCCACGCCCCGCCCATACGCCCACGGCCCTTTGAACGCCGTGCGGCCTTCACGGCGGCCACTCCCGCGCTCACCGCGCCTTTCGCAGCCGCAGACGCGACGCGCTCTGCCGTCGACTTCGCCACGGCCGCACCTTTTCCGGCGCTCGCGGCAACGCCGCCGCTGAAGTGGGCCTCAAGAGCACTGTCGGACACACGAAGGACTTCGCCATCGAATCCAAGCAGGTGCTCAGCGGATATCCGCCGCGTCCCCACCGCGACGTTACGCGTCGCGCCGCCGGTGAGCTCTATCTCAATGACTGTTCCATCAGACGCCAGCTCGACGTCGCCCACGCACCCCATGTCGACGCCGCTCTCGGTCAGAATCTGCTGGCCGACCCACACGACCGAACTCTCCCACTCCTCCGTGGTGCGATTAGCACCCTCTCGTTCAGGCTTCTTTCGCGCGATAAGCCGCACGCCTGAGCGCTTGATTGAGGCCTGCGACGTAGCGACGTAGCGGCGAGGCCGCTCGATGAGGTGCAGCCACGGGCGCATGCGCACCTCGACACCGATGAGCACGGGCCTTTTGGCATCGAATACGCCGCGCGTGACCGTGCCCACGAGACGGTCCCGGCCGTCGTAGACGTTCACACCCTCGAGTTCCTTCACGCGCATCTGTACCTACCGTCCCGCTCGACAGCACACGAAAACAGGCCGACCGCTACAGCGGGAACGGCCTGTTCGCGCTTGTGCGCACGGATATCCTGGCTCCTTACCGCGCGCCTTCTCCGGGCCTTGTCGCCTTCTCCTCGACCGCTTCGAGCGCCTCGTCCACCTTTGCCTCAGCCTTGTCGAGCCCGGCCCTCACTACATCGCCGACCTCATGCATCTTTTCCCTTGCGACAGGAGCGACCGCAGCTACCTTCTCGCGCGCCGCCTCGCCCGCGTGACCAACCTGCTCCCTTAGACGCTCACGAGCCGAGTCTATCTTGACCTTGAGCTCCTCGGCCTTCTCGACGGCTGTCTCGCGACCGGTCTCGTAGACCTCGCTCACGCGCGCGCGCCCGGTCTCGTAGATATCCTTGCCCTCGTCAAAGTACTTGGACGCCGTCTCCGCGATCATTTCCCTGTTCTCCCTGCCAGAACGCGGCGAAAAGAGCAGACCTAACAGCGCGCCCACAAACCCGCCGAGAAGAAACGCGCCGATGACACTTCCTCCACCACGACGATCACACATATCGATGCACCTCCGCTGGGAACGGCCCGGACATAATACGCCACACAGGACGCGCGGCTCCGCCTGAATCTCGTCCTGTCAGTACTCTACTTTGTACCCGATTATCCCCGCTCTCCTCGCCGCTTCAGCGCACCCGCCAATACCCGTTCTACCACATCTTGGAAGGTCATGCCGCACGCGGCGGCGGCCATGGGCAGCAACGACGTCTCTGTCATGCCGGGAGAGGTGTTGCACTCAAGCACCCACACTCCGCCGTCACTGCCGACGACCATGTCGGCACGGCTCACGTCCCGGCAACCGAGTAGCTCGTGCACCTCTTGCGCATACCGCCGCACGGTAGCCGTCGTGTCATCTCCAAGACGGGCAGGCACGTAGTAGTCAGTCTGGCCCGCGGTGTACATCGCGTCGTAGTCGAACAGTCCGCTCTTTGCGACTATCTCGACCGGCGGCAGTACCTGGGGGCCCTCGATCCCGTCGAGCACGCTCACCGCGAGCTCGGTTCCCTCGATCCACTTCTCGATGATCGCAGCGTCTCCGTACGACAGCGCCGAGAGAAGCGCCTCCGCGAGCTCCTCGGCAGTATCGACACGTGTCAGGCCGAGCGCTGAGCCCTGCTTCGACGGCTTCACAACGACTGGGAATCCGCCCACCGCCCCTGGAACGAGATCGAGAGCCGTGGCCGCACCCATCTCCTTGAACGCGTCGGCCGTCAGCGTGATCCAGCGCGGCGTCGGGATGCCCGCATCGACGAAGAGGCGCTTGGCTACCGGCTTGTCCCATGCGAGTGCCGATGCCGTGACGCCGGGTCCCGTGTACGGTATGCCGAGGAACTCGAGCAGCTCCTGGATGGTGCCGTCCTCGCCGTACTTGCCGTGCAGCGCGATGTAGCAGGCGTCCGGTCTCTCGGCGCGGAGCGTCTCGACGAGTGCGGGTGTCACGTCAAGCGGCAGTACCCGGTAGCCAGCGGTTTCAAGCGCCTCGGCCACGCGCTTGCCGCTCGAAAGCGAGACATCGCGCTCAAGCGAGCGCCCGCCCATGAGCACCGCTATCTTCTCTCTCATGCGGCTCCCTCCTGCGCTTCCGGTAGCGCGCCCGCCGCGATGAACGCCCGGTACAAGCCGAGACGGTCCTCGATCACCTCGGCGAGCCGCCGGATGCCCTCTTCAATGGCCTCCGGTTCAGCGTAACAGAAGGCCAACCTCATGCAGTTGCGTCCGCGCCCGTCAGGAAAGAACGCTGAACCAGGCACGAACGTCACCCCGTGCTCGACCGCCTCGGCGAGCAGCGTGCCCGCATCGAGAAAGTTGGGCAGCTCGACCCAGACAAAGAATCCTCCCTCGGGCCGTGTCCACCGGACCTCGGCCGGAAAATGCTCGTGAAGCGCTGAGAGCATCGCGTCGCGGCGGCCGGAGTACGCCCGGTTCAGTCCCTGCAAAACGCGCCGCCAGCGGGTGCCGGCGAAGTAGCGCTCGGCGGTCACTTGCGCAAAGGCGCTGCCACACAGGTCGGCGGCTTGCTTGGCGAGCAGAACCTTGGCGAGGATGGGATGCGGCGCCGTCATCCAGCCAAGCCGTAGGCCGGGCGCGAAGATCTTAGAGAAGGTGCCCAGGTAGATGACATCTTCATCAAGTGCACGGAGCGGCTTTACGTGCCCGCCGTCGAAGCGAAGCCGACCGTACGGATCGTCCTCGATGACGGGAATGTCGTACGCTCGCGCGAGTTCGAGCAGTCGCCGACGACGCTCGGGAAGCAGGGTAACGCCGGCGGGGTTCTGGAAGTTGGGAATCGTGTAGATGAACTTCGCGCCGCGCGGCCCTAGCCGCGTGAGCGTCTCTTCGAGCGCATCGACCCGCATCCCGCCCTCGTCCATGGGCACGCACTCGATGCGCGGCTCGTACGCCGAGAAGGCCTGCAGCGCCCCCACGTACGTGGGCCCCTCGGTGACCACTACGTCACCCGGGTCGATGAATACCTTCGCAAGCAGGTCAAGTCCTTGTTGCGCGCCCGCGGTCACGATGATGTCATCGGCGCCGAGGCGCACGCCTATCTCGGCCATGAGCTCGGCGATAGTGACACGCAGCGCAGGGCGGCCCTCGCTCGAACCGTACTGCAACGCCGCCGCTCCCTCGTGCAAGACCGCCTCGCTAGCCGCCATCGCGGCCGCTTCCGCTGGTACGCGCGCCACGTCGGGCATGCCGCCGGCGAAGCTGATCATGTCGGGACGGCTGGCTGCCGCAAACAAGTCCCTGACCGCGCTTGAGCGCACACCCGCCATGCGCCGGGCGTAGCGCCCGTCCCACCTGTCGAACACGATCCTGGCGGTACCCATCTCGGCTCCCCTTTCCTGCCGAAGAAACACAAAAGCCCCTCCCTGGATAGGGCGAGGGGCTCTTCGCGGTACCACCTATCTTCGCCCGCCTGCACTCTCACCAAGTATCGTTGCGCTTCATGGCGCGTGCGGTGGGCCTCGTTGATGCCGGGATACCGGTCCGGCGCCGATCCGCTTCCAGCGCCCGCAGTCTGCGAAGCGCCCTGGCGGAAGACATGGGAGGGGTGGCTGGGCTGATGGCGCCCTCTTCCCTCACGTCTGTGATGTTGCTCTATTCGCCCCGGAAGCATTCCCGAGGTTGGGCGCGAGGATAGCACCGGGCCGCGTGCAGGTCAACGCGCTCAGTAGCTACAGGCTACTGCGTTCCGGAGTCCGGGGCGGGAGGAACCGCTTCCTCGTCTGTCGGCGGCGTTTCGAGGAGTGGGCCCGCGAGCTCTTGAAGCACCTCGCCCAGTTCATCGATGAGCCGTCCGTACTCTGCCCAGTCACCCGCACGCTGGGCTTCGATCGCCCGCCCGTACAGGTCAGCTGCGCGAGCGGCATCCGCCGGCAATGCGGGAGCTCCGGGGACCTGCGGCTCTCCGGGCTCTGCTGCGGACCCCTCGCCAAACACCGAGAGCAGCGCGGCTTCAAGATCAACCGCCATCTCGACCTTGTCTGCATAGATCACGAGCACACGAACGAGCTCAGGAATCGCCGTCTGTTCAGCTTGGAGATAGAGTGGCTGCACGTACACCACGGAATCTTCCAGCGGGACGACGAGCATGCTGCCAAAAATGACGCTGCTGCCACGCTGGCTCCACAGCGTCAGTTGTGGCGCAATCACGTCGTCTTGGTTGATTCGAGCGCTCACCTGCTCGGGCCCCAAAACCACACGGCCCTGCGGGAACGTGTAGACGACTCGCTTGCCGTAATCCGCTGGATCGGACTTGGCAGACATCCATCCGATCATGTTGTCCCGATTCCGCGGCACGAACGGTTGGATCATCTGGAAGTCCTCGACGGTCTCACCCGGCAAGCGCATGAGAACGTAGAACGGCTCCATGGGATTGCCCTCCCGCTCGCCGGGAAGCTCCCACGCGTCCTCTTTGTTGTAGAAGTCCCGCGGGTCGGTCATGTGGTACGTCTTGTAGACCTCGGCCTGGAGGGAAAAGAGGTCTTCCGGGTATCGAAAGTGGCTGCGCACCGAGTCCGGAATATCGGCGTATGGCGCGATGAGGCCCGGGAATATCTCGCTCCACGCACGGAGCACGGGGTCGTCTGGGTCGAAGCCCCACAACGTCGTCGTGCCGTCGTAGGCGTCAATGGTAATCTTCACCGAGTTGCGTACGTAGTTCACCCCTCTATAGAACTGCGAATACGGGTAGTGGCTCGAAGTGGTGTACGCATCGATGATCCACACGATGCGGCCGTCGATCAGCGCGGGATACGGATCGCTGTCGAGGGTCAACCAGGGAGCGAGCTTCTCCACCCGGGTTGTGATGTTGCGATCGAACAGCACGCGGCTGTCCGGCTTGATGAACTCGCTGAACATGATCTGCGCGTCACCGAAGCGCAGCGCAAACGCGGCGCGGCGTGCGAACGATCCCACCTCGACCCCGGCCGCGCCTTGGTAGAACGTCTCGGCGCGCCCCTCGCCTACCGGAAAGTCAAACTCGGGGATGCCGGTGTTGATGACGATGTAGTCTTGCGTCATCTCTCCAAAGTAGATTGCTGGTTGTTCGATCTCGAGCCCCTCTTTTGAAACAGGGGGGATGTCACGAACCCAGAAGTTAGGCAACCCGCGCCCGTCCACCTCATTGGCAGGACTGATCACGAGCCCGTATCCGTGAGTGTAGACAAGGTGCCTGTTGACCCACGTTTGGGCCTGCTCGGCGAGTTGCGAAAGGTCAAGCTCCCTGGCCGAGACGAGCACCTGGCGCATCCTCCCGTCAACCTCGTACCGGTCGATGTCCACATCGGTGAACTGATAGTAGGTCCGGATGTTCTGCAGCTGGCGATAGGTCTGCGCGGCTATGCTCGGATCCCACAGGCGCACGTTGTCGAGCGTCGACCGGTTCGCTGTCACGTCATCGGCGGTAAGTGTCTCGGCTGCCGGAAACGGCCTGGTCTCCACGTCGGTCAAGTCATACGCCGCACGTGTCGCCTGGATGTTGCGAGCGATAAACGGTTCTTCAAACGCGATCTCGTTGGGAGTGACCCGGAACTGCTGCACCAGTCCGGGGTAGACGCTACCCAGCAGGAACGAAGCCACCGCCCAGACTCCAACGGCGGCGATCGGCAGACGCCACCCTTTGAACCAAATGTTCACTAGCAGCGCCGCCGCCGCGAGCAGGGCAATCACGATAAGAATCTGCAGGGCGGGCAGTTGCGCGTTGACATCGGTGAAGGAAGCTCCTGTCACCTGCCCTCGTGGCGAGAAGTTGAGCTCGAAGATGTCCAAGTAGTAGTCGAACGCCTTACTCGCGATAATTAGGCCGAGCAGGGTGGAAAGGTGGGCCTTGACATGGGGGGCGAATCCTTTAAGACGCGCCCACGGCTGGATCGCGCCGCCGATAAGGTGAACCGCGGCTGTTGCAACGGTGGTGAGCAGCAAGATCGGGGTGAGCCAGTCCGCCACAAGCCGGAGAGCGGGCAACGTGAACACGTAGAAGCCGATATCACGACCGAACTGCGGGTCAACTTCGCCAAACGGTACCGCGGCAAACGCAAGGCGCATGATCTCCCAGTTGATCGAAGCGCCAAACCCTAGCAAAGCGGAGAGCGCGAGCGCGCCCCAAAGTATCACCTTGTCGACGATCGGGCTGACAGTTCCGCGGAGCTGCGCGACGAACTCCTCAAGCTGAGGCGGCACGTCAGGACCCATCGATGTCAGTACGACACGCGGTGCCATCGCACGGGCTACTCGCAGGTTCACGTAGAGAAGAACGAATGCTACGAGCCCGAAGGCCGCTCCCGTCGCGGCCCTGCTCGCCAGGGTGGTGACAAACACATCCCGCTGCCCGACATCGATGAACCACAGGTAATCTGTGACGAGCGTCGAGAGCGCCGTCAAGGTGGGGAGCCCAAAGAAGAGCAACACAAGCACGGTGGTGGTAAGCGCGCGTGAACGGCGTGGGGGGTTTGTGGACACGATGGCAGACACTCCTTTTCGAGACTCGCTAAGCTTAGGGTCTTAGACTACGTACCCCTCGACATCGATGTTTAGATCCGCAGTGTCGAGACAACGCACGACATCGAGCCCGCCAACCACTCCCAAGTCGATCACAACGGGATCCGCGAGCATCGCTCCGCTCCCATCAGCGATCAGATTCACAACTGGGCGCAGCGGGTTGCCTCTGTTTGGACGGAGCACCACGGCGGTCGATCCGTCGTTTAACCGTACCACAGAGCGTGGAGGATAGACCCCCATTATCGTCACGAACAGCCGAACGAGCGCCGGATCGAGCGCGGTGTCCGCGCTGCGCACGAGCAATTCCATCGCTTCATCGTGGACGCGGGCGGCACTGTATGCGCGACGCGAGGTCATCGCGTCGTACGCGTCGGCGACCGCGACTATTCGTGACGCGAGGTGCTGCGGCCTCCGCGAAGTCCTCGACGGGTAGCCCAAGCCGTCGTAGCGCATATGGTGCTCGAGAATGATGACTATCGCCGACTTGTCCAGCCCTCGTATGCGCGAGGCGGTTCTCGCTCCCGAAACCGAGTGGTTGCGGACAGCGGCCCACTCATCGGGCGTGAGGGCGCCGGGCTTGTTCAGTATCTCCAAATCGACCGTCATCTTCCCGAGGTCGTGAAGGAGCGCGCCTGCGCCAAGGGATGAGAGGAACCGGTAGTCGCTCGTGATAGCCGACCCAAGCGCGAGCGACAGAATCGCCACATTGGCCGAGTGATAGAAGGTGTACTCGTCATGGCTCTTCAAGCCGGTAAGCTCAAGCATCGCCTCCCTGCTTGCGATGACGTTGTCCACCAGCCCTCTCACCACGCTCTTGATGCGGCCGCAGCCGATCGCTCGATTGCGTCGTACGATGTCGTCGATCTCCCGCACCAAGTCGACGGCGCCCACGTAGGAGTCCCGTGCCGCTTTCTCATCGAACTCGCCTTGCTCGACCCTCTCAAACGCGCGAACCTGACCAAAGCGCACGCGCGACAGGCCCGTCTCGGCAGCCATCCGTTCGATCCCCCCGTGTTGCTCAACCGCGTGAGAATCGGCCGCAAGGATGGAGATTGCGGCGGCCAGCTCGGCGCGAGTACACCCGCGCTCAATCTCAATAACGCCTATGCCGAGCGCAGTGATTTCGCGAATCAGCTGATCGAATACGATGCTCTCTTGGGGCAACTGCTGCTCGTGGAAGAGTATCTCGCCCTCGTACAGAGAGAAGACGACGTCAACCCCTTCGTCATGGAAGCGCTCGATGACCTCAGCGAGGGCGTCGACGCCATCGGTCACCGCAGGGTGGTCGAGCGGATAGAACTGAGCCGCCCGGCGAGCGGCGTGCACTCGAGCAAGAAGCTCACTCACCCGTGCAAGTTGTTTCACCGAGAATGCCGTGGTTTGCTCGGCGCTCATCCGTCCGCCTCCGTCCTGCCCGTCGCTTTGATGGCGGCGACCGCGGACTCCGCTACCGCCCGCAAGCCCTTTGAGCGCCCACCCCCTATCAGACGACGCTTACCCGCGATAGTCTCGAGTGCGGGCAGCGCCTCGCGTGCCCCGATGACGCCGAGCGCCTCAATGGCTTCCGCCCGCGGAGCATGTTCTCGATTCCCGCGTCCGTCGCCCTGAGCGACCCTCAGGAGCCCGGGAACCGCGCTGCGAACCCTCAGGGCCCCCAAGTAACGAGCCGCGAGCTGGACATTTTGAGCGTCCTGGTCATCCAACGCGACCGCGATCATCTCGCGCGCCATCGCATCCGGTACGCTCGCGAGCGCACGGATGGATTCGCGGCGAACCCGTGCGTCGGAGTGGCGTACGGTTCTGCCAAGGTACGGCAGAATCGCCGGTTCGCGCGTGGCCCCGAGTATGGACACGACGTTGCGCACGAAGTACCAGCGAGGATCGGAGATTCGCTGGCCAAGCTCATCGATCTTTCCCGCCGCGACCGAAGAGATAAGGTCGACAAGAAACTTCCGGCCCGACATCTCCGGCTCATCTGCGAGAACCTCCAGTAGCGGATCGACCGCGTACATTCCAAGCGTCGCCAGCAAGCGTCCGCAGGCGTCGTGTTCAGGCGTGCCCTTCTCGTACATCTGGAGCGCGCGATACACGGTCCGCATCGCGTTTGTGCCGGTCATCGTGCACACCACTTCAACGAGGCGCGCGCGCTCCCGCTCGGACGCCTCCGTCACACCGGTCATGAGCGCCTCAGCGACGTCGGCGGCGACCACGTACTCACCGCGCTCGACAAGTAACCCCAAACCGACCTCGAGCGCGGCGACCGATTGGTCGAACTCTTCACTTCCCACATCGATCGTCGTGAGCACCACGAGTGCGGTGACCACATCGCCGTCGGTGATCCCCGCGCGCGCTTCTTCCTGAAGCGACACGATAGAAGGATCCTCCGCGCTGCTCATGACCTGCGACGGCGCCAGGTCCAAGAGCCGCAGGATCGAGTCCGCGGGGCGCGTTTCCCCAACGCCCCCGCCGCCGTCCGCGACCAGCAGGCGGCTCGGCGCGACCATCTCGAGCACCTTTTCCACCGCGTCCTCGGCAAAGCCCGCGCTGCGCATCGCCGCACCTGAGGCGTTGAGCACCTCCTCGCGGCTAGCAAGAGCGATGAAAGAGAGGTTGCGTATCGCCCTGGCCACTCCGCCAAGCGACACGTCATCCTCACTCGCCCCATCGACGAGAACACGGCAGAGCTCGTCGACCCCCAGTTGCCTGATGACAGAGGCGATCGACTCGTCGACCCGCACCTCTCTGAGCATGTCGCTAATGAGCAGCTCGCGACGTTCGTCCGCCGGTAGTGCGATGATCGCCTCGACAAGGGTTTGAAGAGCTGACGAACGCAGATCGCCTGGTTGTCCGTCAGCCGCGCGCGCGAGATCATGAATCGCGGCATGCCGTACCCCGGAACCGGTCGCGCTCCCGCCGTCGTGAAACGACTCCTGAAGGTATCGACGTAGCACGTCCACGTCGTGGAGCGCGCGTATCAGCACACGCCTATCCCGGGGAGCCGGTGGCCGGTCGCGCAATAGCTCGCGCATCCGCTCGTAACTCGGCGGCCACTCTTCTCCGTCCTCGATCTCCTCCGCCACCTCGACGTCAGCGATACGGGTAACCGCCTCGACAACGGTAATCGTGTCCACACCGGAGTCCCACAACCGCGCCGCGAACCCACCGGAGCGCGCAAGCTCCTCCGGTGCGTGCTTGAGCATGCCAAGAAAGGTCACGAGCGCTTCCTCGGTCACGCCCGCATGAAAGCGAACATCGGAGACTCCGCGCGCATAGAGGTCTTGCGCGAACGCGGTGAACGCCGAGCGGCCCGGGAAGATTTGCGTGTCGGCGTAGCAGAGTCCGTCCTTGTTGACCACCAGGCGCATCTCTGGCACTTCGACGAGGATGTTGCTGAGCATCTCTACCGTCTTGACAGCGTTCTCGTGCGGGATGTTGCTGGCCACAGGGTAGAGCATGACGGCCTTGTGGGTGATGACGAGCTGCTTTGTGAAGCGCTCTACCGAGACCGGCACATCAGCGGCGGCGTCCGGTGCCTGCACGGTTCCTCCTTGGTCACAGTGCGTCGCGGGTCCACGTCATCGCACGGATCGCGCGCCACGGCGGCACGCTACAACGCCGGTTCCTATTATATCTCCGTATCCTCGGCTGAACGGGTGATATCATCTCGCCCGATGACTTCACACGCTCATACACCGCTCACCCTCGCATCGGCTTCGCCCCGGCGCAGGCGTCTGCTCGCGTTGCTCGGACTCGGATACGACATCACCGCCGCCGACACCCCCGAGACGCTCGACCCGGCGTTCGCCGACGACCCTGGGGCGCTTGCCATGCGACTCGCGGCCGCCAAAGCACACGTCGCGCGCAATGAGGGCGCACGCGGCCTCATACTCGCTTTCGACACCATCGTCGTCAACAGCGGCGAGCTGCTCGGCAAGCCTGAGGATGAAGCGGGTGGGCGCGCCATGCTCCGCTCGCTTAGCGGCCGCACCCATGACGTCGTGACCGGAGTAGCGATGCTCGCTCCAGCCAGTCGCGACGCCCACACGTTCGCGGTCGCGACAGCGGTACGCATGCGCGCGCTTTCAGCGGCCGAAATCGACACGTGGCTCGCGAGCGACGAGTTCCTCGGCTGTGCCGGCGCGTACAACATCGAGAGCTGCCTGGCCGAAGTTGACGCGGATCAGTGCTTCCAGAACGTGGCTGGGCTCCCACTGTGCCACCTCTACATCGCCCTGGCTCAGCCCGAATACCGGGCGTTAGTGGGCGACGCCGAGTGTCCCGTCCAACGATGCGACGCGATCCGCCACACGCGGTGCGCCCTCGGCCCTCGGCTCGTGGCTGGCGCCGGAGGCGACCGCGGCTAATACGCGCGTCTTGCCACGACGATGACCGATTCGTCAGCCTCCACATCGAGCACGCGTCCTGAGTGGTCGCCGAGAAACTCGATGTCGGCGAAGCCGACACGCTCGAGCGCAGGTTCGAGCAGGGACACCGGAAGCGCCGTGTGCACTGAGCGGCGTGAACGCAAGTGCCAGCCCGTCTCGGCGGGGTCGTCCTCGGCAAACGCGTTGCCCGCGCTTGGACCCGCGCCCGGTTCGCGAGTCAGGGTCACGAAGTCGAAAAGAATACCGTCTTCGACATAATCGAGCACTTTGAGAAATACGCGGTCACCGTCGGGCGTCTCCCGGAACACCGGCGGCATCATGCGTACCCGCCCATTGATGAGCCTCTCGTGATTGAGCAGGTGCAACACGAGGACACCCGCGGGCCTCAACGCCGCGGCAAAGTCGACGAGCGCAACACGCAACCCGTCTTCGCCAGCGACGTGCGGCAGCCCGTTTCCAAGTGTCACAACAGCGTCGAACCCGGTGCCAGCCCGGTCGGCGACCTCCCCGAAGCCGCCATCGATCAGCGCGAGATCAACACCGGCTCGCAAGGCATTCTCACGTGCCTGCGCGAGCATCGGCGGGCTCGGGTCGATGCCCGCCACCTCGATCCCCCACGTGCTGAACAGAACGGCGTGTTGTCCGCTGCCGCAGCCTGCGTCGACAAGGCGCGAGACGCCAACGCGCTCGAACAGATCGCGGAAGAACGGCCCCTCCCGCGCCAGCCGCTTACCCCAGTTGACCATCTGGTCGTAGTCACGAGCCGGCTCGACACCGGCGCCTGGCGTTACTCCGTCGGTCATCCGCTGATCACCTCATTCGTCAAGGCGGAAGATCCGGACCGCGTTGCCCCGGACAATGAGGTCACGATCACCCTCCGACAGGCCCATTCCTTCTATGATCTTGAGCTGAGAGTACGCTATCCATCGCCGGTAGGGCGCGATGTTGTTCGAGTCGGTCCCAAACAGCACTCGCTGCGGACCAAGGGCCATGATCGCCCGCTCGTAGACCTCGGCAAGCGTCATCTTGTACGGCAGATAGTCAATCCAGTTGTTCGTCCCCGAGGAGTCAACGCATACGTTGGGACACTGGTAGGCGACTTTCAGCACGTGATCAAAGTAGCCCGCCCCGAAGTGCGCGACAACGAACGTGAGTCCCGGAAAATCACGCGCGACCGGCGAGAGATCGGTGGGATCGGCAAAGCGCAGGTCGCCTCCGGGATCCACCGTCACGCCGTAATGAACGATGATGTGCGCGCCAAGCTCCTCCGCGCGCGCGAAGAACGGACGGCACGCCGGATCGGAAAGACGGAAGCACCGGTTGACCGGAAGGAGTTTGACGCCCTTGAACCCCGCGGCCATCTCCCTTTCGAGTAGCGCCACCGCTCCTTTATCGCGCGGATCGAGGTTGCACAGAGCATGGAACCGCCCGTTGGCCGCCGCGATGAACTCCCTGGTATATGCGGAATCGGGCACGATTGAAACGACGATCGCCTTGGCGATCCCCGCCTCGTCGAGCCGGGCCGTATAGAGCCGGGCCGCCTCGGCGGGCGCGATCTCCGGTAACGTGTCGCCTCGCCGTCCAAACTTCCGGTCATCGAGCACTTGTCTGAAACGAAGAGCGCCGTCGGGATGGGCGTCTACGTACTCTTCGATGATGCGCACGGTGAATAGGTGCACGTGCGCGTCAACAACATCTCCCGGCGAAGTGGGCCCCGCTCGTTTCATCGTCACGACTCCGCATCGCGGGTGACGAGAACCCTCGCGATGCGTCTGCGGCGGACAGCCTGCACCTGGAAGGTCACACCGCCGGTTGCTACCTGCTCTCCCGGAACCGGTATGTGCCCGAGCCTGACGAGCAACCAGCCCGCGAGTGTCTCGTACTCATCGGACTCCGCAACCGGCAGCCCCAACCTCACCGCGTCTTCGATCGAAAGGCGCCCGTCAAGTACCCACCGTCCCGGACCCGACTCGGTTATGTAGCGCAGGTCAGGGTCGAACTCGTCAACGATCTCGCCGATGATCTCCTCGACGATGTCCTCGATCGTCACGATCCCGGCGGTGCCCCCATACTCGTCGACGATGATCGCCATATGGTTGCGCATCCGCTGCATGTCCGAGAGGAGCGGCAAGATGGGCTTGGTCTCGGGCACGAACACCGGCGGCCGCATGAACGCGGTGACCGGTTCCGCGCTCCTTCCCTCGGCCACCGGCATGACGAGATCCTTGAGCAACACGACCCCGACGACCTTGTCCGCGTCTTCATGGATGACCGGCATGCGCGAGATGCCCGTCTTGCCCGACAGCTCAAGCGCGTCAGCGATCGACGCCGCGTCTTCGATAAACACCACGTCAACCCGGGGGATCATCACCTCGCGAGCCACCGTGTCGCCGAGTTCGAAGATCTCATGGATCATGCGTTTTTCTTCTTCGAGCAGCGTCCCCTGCTCGGTGACGAGGAGCTTGATCTCCTCCTCGGTCACCCCCTCCTGACCGCCGCGTCCTTTCACGCCAAGAAACCGGCCGGCGACATCGGTGGAGCGCGCGAGAAACCACACGAGCGGCGAGAATACCGTCGCCATGAAGCTGACCGGGCGCGCGACAGCAAGTGCCACACGTTCTGCACGCTGCAGGCCAAGACGCTTAGGCGCCAACTCGCCAAACACGAGCGTGATGTAGGCAATAACGAGCGTTACGAGCGTGACCGAGAGGCCTCCAGCGAAACGGCTGACGATCGGCACGCCAAGGGCGCGCAGCCACTCGGCCAGCGGGCCTGCGATGCTCACCGCGGCGGTAGCGGAAGCCATGAACCCGACGAGCGTGATGCCAATCTGGATCGTCGCCAGCAACCGTGATGGGTCTTCAACGAGCCGAATCGCTCGTCTGGCGGCTCTCGAACCTTCCTCGGCGCGCCTGATGAGCGCTGCACGCCTCACGCTGATGAGCGCGATCTCCGACGCCGCAAAGTAGCCGTTGAGCGCGACAAGCGCGAGGACGAGCACGATTTGGCCTGACATCTCCTCCATGGGGCCGAGTATACCAGTCCGGTTTCCGCCCCACGGTGTCACTCCTCAGAGCTCGCGCCAATCCTCTGCAGCACCCGGGCGATGAGTGAAAGACGATGGGTGCGATTGCGGCACGCCTCCACAAACGCCGTAACCATCGGCGCAAGCGCGGAATCGGAGCTGAACCTGACAAGTCCACCCGCCGTCTGCAAGATACCCTCGGCGCTCAGGGCCTCTACCTCGCGGATGAGCTCCGCTGGTCCCCGCCCGAGCTGGGACGCGAGGACCTCGGGATCGAACGCCTCGTCAGGATGCCTATGGAAGAACACGATGATATCCCACGCGAGCAACGACCCCACGTGGTCCTCCACGAACCGTATGACCTCGTGTTCGAGGGCCCCTTCGCTGTCACTCACAACGCTTCCGATCTCGTGGCAGCGCTCACCTGACTCGTGCGTTCCATCACTAAGTCTACACCACTTCTCCTGCGCGAAGCGCGCAATACACTGGCAACACCTACACCGATGCGTTACGTTACGGCCTGTACTCTGCCCACTCAACACACGCGGTGTGTTTTGATCCGCAGTTCACCGCGCAGGAGGGAGTCTTGTGTCGCACCCCGAAGGAACGACGGTTCGCGTGCACTACACCGGCAGGCTTGATGACGGATCCGTCTTCGATTCGAGCTTGGGACACGCACCGCTGGAGTTTGCTATCGGCGCAGGTCAGGTGATCCCTGGGTTCGAGTCCGCCGTCATCGATCTGAAAGTGGGCGACATCGCGACCGTGTCCATCGCTCCTGAAGACGCGTACGGCCCCCGGATGCCAGATGCCACGCAGGCGGTTCCCGTGACATCGTTCACCGAGGAGCCATACCTCGGGGCGATGGTCCAGCTCGTAGGTCCCGCGGGCGAGCGAATCGCCGCCACGATCACCGAGATTGACCAAGAAGAAGCGCTGCTCGACTTCAACCATCCGCTAGCCGGGCGCACTCTTACATTCGAGATCGAGCTGGTCGAACTCGTGACGGAGTGATCGCGTCGAAACGCGCGCTATCCCGCACCACGGCCGCGCCTCCCGGCCAGCGCTCACCGGGACGCGGGTCCGGCTATTGGACCGAACCGCTCGATAAGCTGGTCGCCGGGATCGACACCCAACTCGCGCAACACGCGCTCCATAGGGCCGACCATTGGCGGTGGCCCGGCGACCACGAACAACCAACCTCGATCGATGTCCACGTGCGCCCGCACGATCTCCGCGGTGATAAATCCGTGCTCGCCGCTCCACTCGGGCGGGGTCTCCTCGAGCACGTGCACGAGAGATAACCGCTCGCCAGCAACAGGAGCGATCTGACCGGCCAACGGAGTACAACCAGCGTCATGATTGCCGAGGAACACGACCACTTCGGGCATGCGCTCACCACTTGAGCGCCACGTTCGCACCATGCTCGCAACCGGAGTGACTCCAACTCCGCCGACCAAAAACGCCACCCGAGCCACTTCGCCGGGAACAATAAGCCTGCCCGCGGGTCCAACCACTCTCACCCGAGTACCCGGCGTCGCGCACGTAAGCGTCCGCTTATACGGAGACTCGGAAACTCGTGTCGTGATCTCCAAGAAGGGGTCGTGCGCGCCGGACGAGATGGTGAACGGTTTGCGTTCAACAGCGCCACCCGTGTCGAGCTCGAGTACGAGGTACTGTCCCGGCCTGAACGTAAATGGGGTCGGTCGCGTGAAGCGAACCGAGATCACATCAGAGCAGATCCATTCGTGCCCCGAAACTTCAACCTCATACGAGTGCATCCGCGTCCCCAAGGGCCTTACCCTGCCGCTACCAGCCCGGCGGGATGACAGCGATCATCACAGCCAGCACGTGACACGCGCTGCCCCCGAGTACGAAAAAGTGCCAGACCGCATGGGTGTATGGCACGCGCTTGAGCACGTAGAAGATGGTTCCCACGGTGTAGGCAAGACCGCCCGCGATGAGCAACCACAGCCCAGCAGGTGCCAGGTTCTCGGCGAGCGGGCCGATGGCAAAGATCGCGAGCCACCCCATGCCCAGATAGATAAGCGCCGAGAGCCACTTGGGCCGGTATGTCCATGCCGCCTCGACCGCGATTCCAAGGATCGCCAACGTCCAGACGATCGCAAAAAGCCACCAGCCTCCGTCGTCCCGCAGCGTGACGAGTGTGAACGGCGTGTATGTGCCCGCGATCAGCAGGTAGATGCCGGCGTGGTCCAACACCTTGAACACATGTTTCACGCGCGGCCACGGGAAGCTGTGATAGAGAGTCGACATCGTGTAGAGCAAAACGAGAGCGACGCCAAACACGAGCGCGGCGGCGAGGCGCCATCCGTCACCGTAGCGTGCGGCAAAGTAAACGAGCAGCGTTAAAGCAGCGACGCTCATGACCGCGCCCGCACCGTGCGTCACGCAGTTCGCGATTTCCTCGCCGAGGCTGTAAGGCCGCTTAGACCGGCCGTCACTTCTGCACGCCGTCGCGCTCACAACACTCCGTCCCCGCACCCAGTGTTCAAGATGTGATGCTACCACGGGTACGCCGCTCATGCGTGGTTCTTGCGGTCGAACACCGGCACAACCCGCTAAGTGCTCGCATGCGCCGCTTGTCGGCATCAAAATCGCGACGGTTGACCGTTCGTCGCGCTCGGACTTCCCTTCGCGACGAAGTGTGTCGATTATCCCAATAGAGTGCTTTAATCGGGTGCGTTTCGCTTGGCTCGTATCAGGGGCGTCCAGGAGCTCTGCGCATGGCCATGTTCTTTACCACTTCCGCTCGCCGCCGCGCGACGGCCGCCGTCGCGTTCCTCATCGCGCTCTGCGCGTTTCTCGCCGCTCCTCTCCCGGCCCTCGGGCTACTCGTCGAGATGGAGGTCGAGGAACTCTCGGCTGCCGCTCGTGATGTCGTGGTAGGCGCCGTGCTCGCCACGGCGTCTCGCGCCGATGCCGAGCACGGAATCGTCACCCAGGTCACCGTAAGGACTGAGCACGCCCTGAAGGGGGCGCGAAGTGGTGACGTGACCTTCCGAGTACCGGGAGGAACGCTCGATGGGCGCGTGGTCTACGTACCCGACGCACCGGTGTTCACCTCCGGGGAGCGCGTCGTAGTCTTCCTCGACCGCTTCGGACGGGTTGTCGGCGGACGGCAAGGACGTCTCGGAGTGATCGGCGAGCGCGTGCCTGAGGCGGGAAGCACCCTTAGCCGGATACAAGCCCGCGTGACCGGCGTGCCGTACACCGGGGCGGCATGTCACGGCGGCGGAACTACAGCGGCACAGACCAACCAGATGGAGGCCGCTGCGTCAGGAACGGTAATCGCTGCTGCTTCAGGACCGGTTATTTCCGGAATCACCCCCGGTACGGCCGCAGCGGGAATCGGCGACGAAGTCACCATCGTCGGCAGCGGCTTTGGCTCCCTGCGAGGCGAGGTTCGCTTCTCCACCAGGAGCGGAGGACACATCACGGGCGATGTGATCTCCTGGAGCGCCTCGACCATCCGTGTACGCGTTCCCGCCCGTCGCCACTCGGAACCCGTAGCGAGTTCCCTCGTCGCCGCCTCGAGTGGGCCGGTGCGCGTAGTCACGAGCACAGGCGCTGTCTCCGCGGGGCACGAGTTCACTGTGACGTTCGCGTACGGCGGCGCAAAGTGGACCACGCCCGTTAGAGAGTTCTACTACGACGCGAGCGGTGACACATCGGGAGGACTTGCAGCTGTGCGGGCTGCCGCCCAGACGTGGTCGGCGGCGAGCGGCCTGGAGCTTCGCTACGCTGGTCTCAACTGGTTGAACACGGCAAACCACCAAAGTGAGGTGGGCTGGCGTCGGCTCGAAGAAGGCGTACTGGGCCGAGCACATCTCCTGTTCTTCGCGAGCACCGGCGTGATGGTATCAGCGGACATGTCGCTTAACACGCTGTACAGCTGGGGTGATGGAAGCGGTGGGTCGCGCGACATTGAAAGCGTCGCGCTCCACGAGTTCGGCCACTGGCTGGTGCTGCTCGACCTATACGGTGAGGCCGACAAGCCCAAAGTCATGTACGGCTTGTACTCCACACCCAAACGGAACCTGCACGAGGCAGACTTCGCAGGCGTGCAGTGGCTCTACGGTGCCGGTGCCGGCCCTGATGTAGTGCGAGTCGCGGGATCGAACCGCTACGAAACCGCGCTCGCGACCTCCCGCACAAACTTCGCGGATGGCTCTGCGCGCGACGTCGTGATCGCTTCTGGTGCCAGCTTCCCGGACGCGTTGTCGGCGTCTGGACTCGCTGGCTCTTTTGGATCCCCCCTGCTTCTCACCCCTCCCACGACGCTCAACGCCGGCCTCCCCGCGGAGCTCGCCCGCCTGGGGGCGACTCGGGTATGGCTCGTAGGCGGGACCGCGGCGATCTCGGCGGGTGTTGAAGAAGCGATCCGGGGGCTCGGGTTGGCGGTCGAGCGTGTCTCGGGCGAGGACCGCTACGGGACCGCGGCAAACGTCGCGCGCGCGATCGCCTCGGTGCGCGGAGCTTCGTTTGCCAACGCCGCATTCGTCGCGCGGGGAGACGATTTTGCTGACGCGCTCGCGGTAGCACCGTACGCGTACCGCTTAAACAAGCCAGTGCTTCTCGTACGTCCGGCGGACACCAGCTACGACACCCAGGACGCCATAACCCAGCTTGGAATCACCGAGCTTACGCTGGTCGGAGGCACGGGGGCCATCTCCACGGATGTCGCGACTGAGCTCGCGCTCCTTTCTGGCGGCACGCCGGTACGGCTTAGCGGGGCGACTCGCTACAGCACCGCACAATCGGTCGTCCAGCACGCGATCGCCAACGGGTGGGCTTCGCCCGCCGAGGTCGGCGTCACCGCGGGCAACAACTTCCCCGACGCTCTCGGCGGCGGCGCGGCGATGGGCGCCAACGGCGGCATCATCCTCCTGACCCCTCCGGAGGCATTGTGCTCACACGCGCGGGGGACGCTGGACGCGCACGCTGCCGCGGTGAGACGGGTACAGATCTTCGGAGGCCAAAACGCGGTCGGCTCGGCCGTCTACGCGGAAGTGACCCAGGCGGTCGGCTACTGATCCGCATCGCGTCGTTCACGCTCTCACGCGCGCGGCGGTCTCGTCGGCAGTCAGAACGGGAGGCGCGCAACATGGAGAACGCGACGCATAGGGCGCACGTCTGGGTGAGCGGACGGGTGCAAGGCGTCTGCTTCCGCGCCGCCACGAACGCTGAGGCGGTGCGCCTCGGCGTATCTGGATGGGTGCGTAATCTGCCGGACGGGCGGGTAGAGGCGGTACTTGAAGGCTCTCCAGAAGCGGTCGCCGCAGCTATCGAGTGGTGCCGCACCGGTCCGCCGCGGGCGGCGGTCGCCTCGGTAGAGGTAATCGCGGAGGATCCGGAGGGGCTCTCAGGATTTGGGAGCGGTCCCCCGCTGTAGGCACGTCCCGGTACCCGTGGATGCCGCCCCTGCGCGCCGCCCGCCATCCGCCGCCCGCCTCACGTCGAGCGCGCAGACACCCGCTGAACTCCTTTCGCGTTTACTACCACCACCCCTGCAAGCGAGATGAGTCCTCCGGCGATGGTGAGGAGTGCGGGTATCTCGGCGAGCCAGAACCACGCGATTATTACCGCGATGACAGGTTGCGCGTAGAGGAAGCTGGAGAGCAACGATGCCGGCATGCGCGCAAGCGCGTACGACCAGAGCGCGTAGGCGATAGCGCCAGGAAACACGCCCAGGTAGAGGACGGACAACGTCGCCGAGTGTGAGGCGACTTGGTGCTGCTCGATCAGACCCGGAGCGAACACCAGCATCGGCACCGTGCCAGCCCAAATCGCGTACGCGGTGAACTCAAGCGCCGAGTACTTCTTGAGCAGCGGTTTGGAGACGATGAAATAGAGCGCGGTGGCCATCGCGGCGAGTAGCACGAGGAGTGCGGCCGGCTCAAAGGACACCGTTCCGCCCTCGCCAAACGCGATAAGCGCGACGCCAAGAAACGAGACGGTCACGCCGCTCCAACCCCACCCGGAGAGGCGCTCCCCAAGAAACATCGTCGAGAGGACCGCGGTAAAAATCGGGTTCGCCGAGATGATGAGGCTCGCCGCGCCGGCCGTCACCGTCAGCTCTCCAAAGTTGAGTGCGACATGGTAGACGGTGATGCCCAGGAGTCCGGCGAGGGCTATGTGCCAGATGTCGCGCGGGTCGGGTGCACGCATCCGCGTTGCGAGCGCCCACGCAGCCAACACCATCGACGCGGTCAGAAACCTGCCAAGGGCAACTTCGCCGGCACCATACCCCAAAGCGTCGGCTCCACCATGGCCTCCAAACGCAGCCCGGATCCCCGCGAAGGCGGACGCCCAAAACAGGAGCGCCGCCACGATGGCGCCCCACACCTTCGGGTCACGTTTCCACTCGGATTGCACCGCGCTCCTCTAACCATCTCAAACGGTCAGACGTGTAATCGTGGCGGAGCAGAAAGCTAATCGCAAGCACTCTAAACGCCACGTCGAGGCGGTGGGACGCCTCCGCGATCACCGCATGAAAGCCATCAGCAAGACGAGCAACGTCAGTACGCCAGCGGTGAGCATCGCAACCGCCCATACGAGCAGCCCTGCCTCGGCCCGCCCTACCGCTTCGAGCAGAGCGCCCGCAAACGCGCGTGTGGGAAAGCGGGATTCCGTCGCAACTTTGCCGGCATCCGGTCTGGTGGTCGAGACGTCACGTGCTTCAACAAACTTATGCGCGGCGGAGAAGACCGGTGCCCAGACGTCCCCGGGCGGGATCGTCCCGGCGATGCGGCCCACAGTCGCTCGGGCAGCCCACGCCGTGCTCGCGAGCGCGACTCCGAGCAACACCGGCCACGTCGCAAGCCACACGTACGCCGAGGTGAGCGAGGTCTTCGCCGCGTACGCGACACCCTCGGCCGGCCATACCCACAACGCGGCGGCCACACCGGCAAGCAGTGCCGCCCATGCGGCGAAGGCGATCACGGGACGGCTCGGTGTCTTCGTGGGCGCGCCTTCTGACAGCTGCGTCGTAGCCACGGATCGCCTAGAGCTCCACGCAAGGTAGCAGAAGCGAACCACGAGCACCGTCGTGCCCGCCGCGGCGAGCGGAAGCGCGATCTCAAGGACGCGGAGCCACGCTCCGGGCGCGAAAGCTGTCGAGCTCTTGAGTGCGATCTTTGCGACAGCACCGCTCGTCAACGGAAGCCCGGCGAGCGCGAGGGCCGGGAGCGCGAGCCCAACGATCACCCAGCCGCGCCGTGCTGTACGCGCGGCGATATCTCCACCTAAAAAGAGCGCGGCTTTTGCAAGACCGTGATGCACCGCGTAGATCGTCACTGCGGACACCGCCACAGGCCACGCTTCGCTCGACGTCAACCCGGCGCCCACAGCTACGGTCATCAGACCGAACTGACTCACGCTGGAGTATGCGAGCACCACGGCGGGCACGCGCTGGGCGACCCCTGCGAGCACGCCACCAAACGCGGCCAACAAGCCCAGAGCCATCACCGCAACACCGATGCTTGCCGGGATGCTCTCCGTCCCCGGAACGAATCTGATGACGCCGAGCACTCCCGACGTGCTCATCGCGCCGCTGAGCGCGGCTGCCGCAGCGGGAGGGGCCGCAGCGTACGCAATAGGCATCCACCCATGAAGGCCCGGCGTGCCCACCTTAATGCCAAACGCGAGCAGTATGAGAACGGTAGCGCCTACAATGTGCTCCACTCCGCCTGCGGCGAGCAAGAAGAACCCCGACAGGAGAACGGCCTCGCCCACAACGGTGAACGACAGGTAGACGCGACCAGCGCGCATGCCGCTCTCGAAGGTCTCCTCGGCGGGGTGCGTAACGAGCGCGTAGGTGGAGAGTGCCATGAGCGAGAAGAGCGTGTAGAAGGTAGCGGGATCACTTGTCACGGTGAGCGCGAGGTTGCCCGCCATCGCAAGCGCGAAGAAGCCAAAGAAGCGCTCACGCCGGTGGTGCACTGTCGCGTACGCGTACGTGCCTGCCGCCACCCAGATGAATGCCGTGAGAAGCAGGAACGTCCGGGACGTGGGATCGAGCACTACATGCGCGCCGGTGCCGAGCCATGTAAGCGCAGCCGAGCCGTCCGGCGCGAAGACGCCAGCCAGCAGAGCAGGCAGCGCGGCGGCGGCGGAAAGCAGCGGAGCGATGCGTCGCGTGACGGGCGTTGCGCACGCGGCGGCAGCGATGAGCGGCAGCAGGGCCGCCGCGAACGCAATGAGCGCGCCGCTGGCCTCATATGTCATCACGCTGTCCACCGCATCACGCCCCCATCGCCGCGATGAAGCTGGCCCAGCGGGCCGGCGAGAACACCGTGGTCGCGAAGATGCCCATCAGCAGACCCGCAAGCGCAGTGATGATGAGCGGTACCACCATCCTCAAATCGGCCTCAGCCCGACCGGATCCCGGGCCGTCTGCCCACTCGGCGCGTGGCGTCCTGAAATACGCTCTGTGGATGATGGGAAAAAAGTACGCGGCATTGAGCACGCTGCTCGCTGCGAGCACGGCGAGCACCCATCCCGCGCCAGCGTCGAGCGCTCCGGCCCCAAGCATCCACTTGGTCGTAAACCCAGCGGCCGGCGGAATACCTACTATTCCGAGTGCCGCAACAGAAAACGCGGCCATCGTGAGCGGCATGCGGCGGCTGAGGCCGTCGAACTGGCTTACGCGGTACGCCTTGACCTCCTCGGCCACGACTCCGGCCGTGAAAAACATGGTGATCTTGAGGGCGGCATGGTGCGCAAGATGCGCTATCCCGGCCGCCACCGCGAGCGGCGATAGCAGCGCCACACCCAGCACTACATACGACAGTTGCGCAACCGTGGAAAACGCGAGGCGCTTCTTGAGATCATCTTGGACGAGCGCGCGCACTGAGCCATAAATGATCGTGAACGCGGCGAGCGCGGCTAGTGGCACTGTCACGCCAAGGAGCGCCGCGACCGGGCCGTACACGTCGAGCACGATTCTCGCGACGCCAAACACGCCCGCCTTCACAACCGCGACCGCGTGCAGAAGGGAACTCACCGGCGCCGGAGCGACCATCGCGGCGGGAAGCCAGCCGTGCAGCGGAAAGATGGCGGCCTTAACGCCAACGCCGAGCATGAGCAACGCGAAGATGATGATGAGCTGGGTCCCGTGCGTCTCCGCGAGCCCAACCGGCAAGGCTCCGCCGGGCGTGAATGGCACCGGACCCGCGAGCACGTGCAGCCAGACAACACCAAGCGCAAGCGCGGCGCCTGCGGGAAGCGCGTACGCCAGGTACGTCCGGCCACCCTTGAGCGCCGCCGGTGTCCCGGAGTGCACGACGAGCGGATAGGTTGCGAGAGTAAGAATCTCGTAGAAGATGAAGAAGGTGAGGAGGTTCTCGGAAAGGGCGATACCGATCGCCGACCCCACGCATATCGAGAAAAAGCCGAAGAATCGCGCCCTGTCGGCGGCGTGCGACATGTATCCGATAGCGTAGACGGTGGTTGCGAGCCACAACACGCCCGCAACGGTGGCGAAAAGCGCCCCGAGCATGTCCGCTCGCAGCCCCATCCCGATGTCGAGGAGCTCAATGCCCGCCGAGACGGGCATGCCAAGCGTGCCCGTGCGCCACGCCGAGACCGCCACCGCAAGCACGGCCACCACGGTGATCAGCGCGCCGGTCAGGTTCGCCGCCGAGCGTGCCGCTCCACGTGCTTCGCCTGCCGCAAACACCGCGGCGGCGGTCGCGAACGGCGCTGAAACAGCGGTCACGAGGGCTACCGTCTCCCAACTCATGGCGTCATCCCCGGCCCTGCGAACGGCGCCCCGACCGCCATGAGATCGAGAAGGGGTTGCGCAACGATTCCAAGCGCCAGCGCGCCGACCGCGAGAGCGAGGGCCACAAGTTCCATCGTGCGCAACGACGCGGTTCTGCCAGCGTCAACCACGATGTCCCCACCGGGGGCATCCGCCCTCCCAAATGCGGGTCCGATCACGCGAGCCATGTAGAGAGCCGCGAGTAGGCCGCCTGTCAGAACTACCGCCGCCCACCACCACGCGCCAGATTCGATCGCCGCAGTAATGTAGAGCCACTTGACGACGAACCCGCCACTCGGCGGCAGTCCCATCATCGTGACGCCAGCAAACCCGAACGCCATCACCGCGAGCGGCGAGCGGCGAGCAAGACCCGCAAGCCCATCGAGTCGATCGTGGCCGAGGCGAACAAGCACCGCCCCGGCGGCGAGGAACATGCCGCCCTTCGCAAGCGCGTGCGACACGACGTGGAAGACTCCCGCGCTCCACGCGTCCGCAGCGTATCCTCCCCCGGCCGTGACGATTGGAAAGAGGATAAACAGGTAGCCTACTTGCGCTACAGTCGAATACGCGACGAGCATCTTGAGTCGCACTTGACGTAGCGCCTGCAGAGAACCCCAGACGATCGCGACGGCCCCAAGCACGCCCAGCATGAGACCCGCGCCGGGGATGTATGAGGGGTCAGCCACCTCGGTCCACAGTCGCAGCAGGATGTAAAACGAGCCCTTGATGACGAGCGCTGAGAGCGCAGCGCTCACCGGTGACGGTGCGTTGGCGTGCGCGGGAGGAAGCCAAAAATGCAGCGGGAAGAGCGCCGTCTTCATCATCATGCCAACGGTGATGAGCGCGAAAGCCGCTTGGCCTGTGACGCTTACCTCAATGACATCGGCGAGCGAACGCATGTCGAGCACACCAAAGGCCCCGTACAGGAGTCCGACCCCGAGCAGGTAGAAGAGCGAACCCAGGATCGCCGCGAGCAGGTAGCGCATCGCCGCAATGAGGGTTTCTCGGCGGCCTGACAGGCTCACCAGCGCAACCGCAGACACAGTCACGAGCTCAAGGCACACGTAGAGGTTGAACACGTCACCGGAGAGAAAGAGTGCGGCCATCGAGGCGAGCAGGAACAACCAGAGCGACCAGAAGAACCGGTACCGGTCCGCGTCGGTGAAGTACGCGAGCGCGTACACCGTGATACCGAGACCCACCACGGAAGTGATGAGAACGAAGGTGGCCGAGAGGCCATCCGCGACGAGGGAGATGCCGAGCGGAGCCTCCCATCCGCCAATCTGATAGACGCTTTCGCCGCGCTCGGCCACCGATAGGGCTAGCGCGGACGCGGCCACAACAAAGAGTAGCGATGTGACGAGGGCGATCGGTTTTCCCCATCGGAAGCCCGCGAGAAACGCGATAGGCGCACCGGCGAGTGGAACGGAGATCGCGAGCGCCGACAAGTGTGGCAGTATCGCCTCAGTCACGGGACGCCTCCGATGATGCGGCGCCGTGATCCAGCATGTCTTCCGGATCGAGAACCGCACTTCCGGTCACCGAGTAAATGCGCTTCGCGAGCGCGAGCGCATACGAAGTCATGCTCACCGCAACGACGATTCCGGTCAGTACCATCGCGTGCGGAACCGGGTCGGGATCCGGGCCGTACACACGCCTTGCGATCCCTACGAGAATCAGGAATATCCCGCTGCTCATGATGTTGAGCGCGAGGATCTTGTGAAGCAAGTGCGGTCTTGTCATGAGCCCGTACAGCGAAAACGCGAACAGCGCGGCACCGGCCACCGCGTAAAGGTCGGTTTGACTCATCCGCGATCCGTCTCCATGAGCTCAGTGCGCTCGTCGATAGGCGTAGCGGACGCGAAGAACAGGCTTACCAAGATGGCGCCTATTGAGACGGTAAGCCACGTCTCGAGGAGAAGCATGAGGGTCTTTGCATGCTCGCGCGGATACTCGAGAAACGCGCCGCCGACCATCATCCCACCCAGTGCGATGGCCACGAAAACGATGAAGCCAACGGCGATGACCGCGCGCAGCGCCAAGTGGCTCACCCATGCGGGGCGGCCGTAGCCGGACAACGTGAGCAGCACGCCGGCGGCTCCTATCAACGAACCAGCCTGAAACGCTCCACCCGGGGCATGCTCTCCTGCCCACAGCAAATATCCGGCGACGAGCACCATCACGGGAGCGAGCAGGCGAGTAAGCGCCGAGAGGATCGGATCGGCTTGCCTCGCGAGCGGCTTCCAAGCGCTTGCGTGTGATCCGCCCACGGCCATCACTCCTACCGCGGCGAGCACAAGCACAGCAATCTCGAGCAGCGTATCGTAGCCTCTGAAGTTGAGCAGGCACGCGGTGACGGCGTTTGTCACCCCGCTCTCGGGCAGCCTTTCCGCGACAAGCGGAGCGAGCCCGGTCTCCCCCTCGGGAATGGCGAGGGTGGCCTGGATGAGCAGTGCGCCAAACGCTACACATACCCCTCCCGCGACGACTCGGACGCCGAGGGGGCTCTTTGGCAGGGCGTCGACGGCCTTCACTGCATACCACCCCCCGCAGTCGCCGACTCGTCCGGGCGCTTCGTCCCAACGGACTCCGCGCCAGACTCCGGATCCGTAACCGGGTAGGGCGCGGCGCGGCCCCGCATGTGCCCCGCGGCGTCGAGCAGGAGCGCCCCTGTGATCCCGGCGCCTATCGCTGCCTCGGCCAGGGCGATATCAGGCGCTGCCAGTCGCACCCAGGCAAGCGCCACGAGGAGTCCGAAGGCAATGAAAAGCACAATCGCCTTGAAGAGCTTGACCTCGGCAAGGATTCGGAACGCCAGCCACAGCAGAGCACTCACGATGACGAGGTCGTAGACCAGCCCCGGATAGACGCCTGTGATCATGGCTTCCTCCATGGCCGGACCCTGCTCGTTCGGGCCGCCTCGGCCACGAGGTAGCCAGAGGTGGCTCCGGCGGCGATGACGAGCCCCCATATGATGAACGTCTTCGCGATCACGATCCACGAATCGGTACGGAGCGCAAGGCCGACGATCACAAACCCCAAACCAAGGTTGTCCGCCTTAGTCAGCGCATGGATTCGCGTATAGACATCGGGAAACCGCACCACACCCACGGAGCCGGCGATAAAGAAGAATGCCCCTATCGAGAGAAACGCGATGGAGACGTAGTCCATTGGGCTCACGGGGCACCTCCTTCCGAGTCCGAATGTCCGCTGTGCCACGCGCGCTTGACGAACGCGACCGCCGCCATCGCCGCAAGAAGCGCGAAAACGAGCGCTATGTCGCGCAAAGCGGGCTCTTCGAGAGCCTGCGCGAGTATCAGCAGCGTGGCCACTCCTGAGGTGCCGAATAGTTGAGCGGCTAGCATTCGGTCCGCCGGTGTTGGTCCGCGCTCGACGCGATACAGACCAATGATGATAGTGATAAGCAAGACGACAGCAAAGCCCATAAGCACCGCGCTCATCACCCCTCACCCCCAGTCAGCTCGCACGAGCCAAGCGCCTGCGTTTCCTTGGGCAGCTTCTCCCCGAACATGTGCGCGACGCGTTCTTCGAGCTCAATGAAGCTCTCCAGGAGCGGCAACGTCTTGTCGAGCGCGTGAATCGTCACGTGTGCCCCGTCGATGCCCGCGCTGAGCGTGCCAGGCAACATGCTCACGGTGTTGGCGAAAAGTACACGGGCGTGTTGCGGCGCTAGTCGCATCCGGTATCGGACGATGTCAGGCTCGAGCGGCATCGAGGGCCTGATCGCGCGCATCGCGACGTCGACTCCACCCACCACTGACTGGTGCAGGAAGTAGATCGCAAAACGCAACGTGCCAATCGGATGCAGCCGCCATGCCCTCTCGGGAGTCAAAAGTAGCGAGGCTGTCGTCGCGAGTACGACGAACGGAACACCAAACAGCCAGCTCCTCGGATCGCCTTCCGAGATGATCCACCACGCGATCGTGAACCCGACCGCCCTCTTGAGCGATCGTACGCTAAAAGATACTAGTGTCTGTGTCGAGGAGGCTTCCTTGCGCATCGGTCTCCACCTGCACGGTTCAGGGTGGGAGCCACTATACCATTAGCTCGCAAGAGAATCTCGGCATGCGGATCCGAGCCTCTCAGCAGGCGCAAAACGCCCCTCCGCGCGCCTGCTGAGAGGCGGCGAAGGGGCGTGTCGAACCTGTGGTGGACGAGAAGGGATTCGAACCCTCAACCCCCTGCGTGCAAGGCAGGTGCGCTCCCGTTGCGCCACTCGCCCGTCTCGGCGTGTTCAGCTGAATTCCGTCGACTCAGGCTGAAGCCGCGTGATTATAGCACGCTGTGAAGTCGTATTGCGGGATCAAGACGCGAGAAGACCGGGATGGCCTTCGCACCGCCCGAGGTTCCCCTCCAAAGGGATATCCTTGAGAGCTCTTGCCCGAGCGGAGCTTAGTCTTCCTCTCGGACGCACCCTCACATACCCAAGGGCTTTTGCCCGACTCTCCGAGGCCTTGACCAAAACATACAACGATCGTGTTTCGCTGCCCTCATTGCGGACAGCACAACCGACAGTTCACAACTCACGAACTCGCTTCCTAATCGAGTACCGACTCGCGACTACCGGCCGTTCGGAGGTCTTCATCTGCCATCCCGGTCAAATCCCGGTGTTGCGTCTCATTCACTGAGATGCCTCCACCTCACTTGACCGTCTCGGTTGTCAATAGACCACGGATCCTACGGTGGGG